>PBVL01000014.1 GCA_002728675.1 Gammaproteobacteria bacterium | reverse complement strand
GTGTGCTTTCAGGATTCGCACCATCTCGACGCGCACTTCCGCTCGCTCCGGCCAACGCGCATCGAGATCCCTGCGCCAGGCATCGGGTGAATCAAAATCGCTCAACGCCATCAGTCCGACGCCCCTGGGAGATACTCCGACAGGAACCTTGCAGAGGCTGCAACGCGGTTTGCTCCTTCGGAAACGAGCACGAACCCGACGTTGTACGCGCTGTCCTCCGCGAAGTAGCCATGCGTAGCGATGTGAAGCACCTTTGCCCGTCGCTGCACCTCACCCAGCAAGGCGTTTCGCCTCGCGTACTCTCCCGTGAGCTTCAGCGTCACGTCGGAATCGAACAGATCAGCAATGATCTCAGCCTCCCGGGCCGCCCAGGGCAATCTGGGCAGAGGTAGGTGAACCCCGCCGGAGGACCGCCCATGATGGGATTGCGCCCCAACATGCGCTCACCCAACGTGTGGAGGTCGCATCATCGAAGCGTCCCCTGGCATCGTACATGAACTCGATCGCGTCGCCGGAGTGCGTTCCGATTGTCATGCTTGTCGTTCCTTTCCTTCGACCGCGTGGCAGCAGTGCGATCTGACGCAGGATTCTCGCAGTGAGGAACACACGTTGACACCACCACCGTCACCCGCGCTCACAACCCCGGTCCCACTTCGAGTCGGGATCCGTCCCAGAAGCGCCCAAACCGAAAACGGTGGAGATCGTGCGGAGTCGGATCACCCGACACCAGGTCAGCCATGACGCGGCCGGCGCCCGGACCGATCCCGAAACCGTGCCCGGAGAACCCGGTCGCCAGGTAGAACCCTGGGTACTGCGGCACCTCATCCATCACAGGGACGACGTCCGGCGTGACATCGATCATTCCTGCCCAGGCTTCCTCGAAGGCCACGCCCTCGAGCGCCGGCACGCGTTTGCGCAGCCCGGCGCGCATTTTCCGCAGCGCGCGCCCGGAAGGTGCGGGGTTGAGCACGCGCTGTTTCTCGAAGGGCGACGCCTCGTCAGCTCGCCAGCTTCGAGTCGGCGACAGCCGTTCGACGAGGTCGCCGTCGATGCGCAGCTTGACCCATCGCGCACTGGACTGAAGCGCAGGCAGATAACGAAAGAAGTATCGAAAGCTGTCCGCGCCAATGTAGTGCTCATTCGTGCCGCTCGAAGCGACCGTGTAGCCGCCATCCTGCCGACGACGAATTGCCACACCCGACAGCGACGCGTTGCCCGTGTACACCTCGGGCGCCGCCGCCGTTCTCGCCACCGTCGCGTGCACCGTCAACTGTGGGAGGTTGATTCCGAGATTCGCCATGAACAGCGTCGACCAGGCGCCACCGGCGCAAACGACCGACTGGGTCCGGACAGCGCCAGCTTCCGTGACGACGCCCGACACCCGCCCCGCCGCAACGTCGATGGATCGCACCGCACAACGCTCCCTGAGGATTCCGCCGCGTTTCTGCAGCGTGCGCGCGAGCGACGGTACCGCCTTCCAGGGTTCAGCCCGGCCGTCACTCGGTGTCACGAGACCACCGACCCACTGACCGCTGGGGCCCGGCACCATGGCGGACACCTCGTCACCAGAGAGCAGCCTGGTATCAAGCTGATGTTGCCCGGCAATCTCCATCCAACGCTCGAGACAGTCCATCTGGTCTTCGGTCTCTGCGGTGTAGAGCACACCCTGACGCGTGAAGCCGATGTCCTCCCCGGTGGCATTGTGGATCTCGGGGGCGAGTCCCTCCCACGCGTTGATACTTTCGATCACGATCGGCAACTCGGCGGCGTCACGACCCTGCTGCCGGATCCAGCCCCAGTTGCGGCTGGACTGCTCTCCCGCAATGCGACCCTTGTCGCACACAAGCACCGACAGCCCCTTCTGCCGCAGAAACCACGCCGTCGACACTCCGATGACCCCGCCTCCGATCACCACGACGTCTACCGCCTCGGGTAACGGGTCGTCGAACGTGACGGGCAGATCGTCGCTATAGATCATCGCAGGCCTCCCTCGCCGTGCTGGCTCACCCGACCGACGCCGCCATGATGCGGCTCAGCTGGCAGAACGGGCGCCCGGTCTCAGCCTGCCAGGCGTTGAAAGCCTCCTGTACGGCCGTCAGCGCCTTCTTGCTGGTCGGTTCCTTCCCGACAACCCCCTGCGCGACGAGGACGCTCACGACATCCTTGCTGAACATGAACGTATCTTTACCCATGAAGCGCAGGAAGTACTGACCCGTATGGCCACCCAGCCGGCTCCCCTCCTTCCTGAGGTACAGCTGCAGACCAACGATGTCGGCCCCAGGCCAGTCCGCGATGAACGCGCCGAAGGACCCGTGCCGTTCCGCCTCGCGCAGTACAAACCCCGCGTTGTCGCGCGTCGCTCGAATCTTGGTCAGGTTCCGGATCACGGACGCATTCTGCGCAATCGCCTCAAGGCGTTCGTCCGCGAAGTGCGCGACGGCTTTGGGGTTGAAGCCGGCAAAGGCATTCTCGAAGCCGTCCCACTTGCTCTCGACAACCTGCCAGACGAAGCCCGATCGAAACACGCACCGGGCCATCTCACGAAGGTATGCGTCATCTCCCGCGGCGCGCATCGCTGCGGCGGACGCGGGAGAAGGCAGCGACGCCTCGAGTTCGGCCTCGCCCCTGAGGGCAATCGCCCGCTCGAGAATCGGCTCAAACGGGCCCGCCATCTTCAACCGCCCTGGTAACCGCGCCAGAGCCACTCGAGCGCCTGGGGCAACAACTGCGCTTTCATCGCGGGATCGCAGTGCCACGCGTTACGGACGAAACTGAACTGATAGTCGTAACCTTTGTCGGCGAGTACATGAGCCATTCGCTGATTGGCTTCGACCCAGTCGTGCATGCCGTCACGCATCGAGTTGGGGTTGTAGAGATCCCGGTCGGCCACACACATCCAGATCCGGATCGGTCGCGCCGGCTCATTGGGAATCAGCGTCGTGTGATAGCCCCACGCGCCCTCCGGCGTTTCAGGGTTCCACGGCCACTGTTGGTTGATGTAAGTGCCGGACAGGCTGAGTACCTTACTATAGGTCCCGCCGTACCAGGCCATGCTCATCGCGCAGGACGCGCCGGACGAGCAGCCCATCGTCGCGCGACCGTCCGGGTCGCTGGTCAGTTCGACACCGCACTGGTCCTGCACGAATGGAATGACCTCCCTCTCGATGAAGTCGGCATACACGCCGGACATCGTGTCGTACTCGAGTCCGCGCTGACTGCCCTGGGCATCACCCCCACCGCTGCGCAGGGAAATGCCAACCATCGGCGGCACGCGCCCCTCGTGAATGAGGTTATCCAACGTCCGGAACAGCACGTGGTCCGGTCCGTCCGCACCCACGATGAACGGCAGCGCGCCGCCGACATAGCCGTGGGGCACGTAGACCGCAATCTTGCGCGAGTAGGCAGCCGCCCGACTTGTCGTGACAATCAGCCGCGCCGGGTTCTCCGGATCAGGCACCCCGAAGGTCCCTTCGTCGCGCGCGATGCCTGGATAGATCCGGCTGTCTGTCGACTCGAGCACAAATTCGTGGACGGTGCCGCGAGGCACATCGTCCTGCTCCAACGTCTCCCGCGCGGGGTCGTGCGTGGGACCCACGACATAGTTGCCGTTTGTATCTGTCGCCGGCACGTCTCCGTCTCTCAGCATATGCGCGGAGACGTAGCCTTCGGTCTGTGGGTCTCGGGTTGGTGGAACGGGGCGCGCCATGACGCTTACTCCTGGGATCGCTGGTTGAATCAGAATCCGCGAAACCGCGGAGGCCGCTTTTCCCTGAATGCAGCCCGGCCCTCGGCGCCGTCTTCGCTGTCGCGTACGTCGAGCAGGTGGTCGCGTGCGAGCGCAGCCGCTTCGGCCGGGCTCTTCGGGATTGTCTGATCTACGAAACGTTTGATGGAGGACACCACGAGGGGCGCGCTGACTTCGAGAATCTTCGCGTACTCGAACGCCGCATCCATCTGTTCCCCGAGCGGCACTACCCGGTTGACCATGCCCACCTCGTACGCGCGTTCCGCGGACAGATCCTGCCCGAGCAGCATGAACTCCATGGCGATCTTTTGTGGAATTCGCGCCGCGCATCCCGCGATGAGGCCGCCGGTGAATCCAACCTGGGCTTCGGGGTACTTGAAGACCGTATTGTCTGCCGCGACCGCGAAATCGCACATCTGAACAAGGATGTAGGCCCCACCGATACAGTAGCCCTGCACGGCGGCGATCACCGGCTTGCTCAGTTGGACGCCGATCCCCGGGACGCCCTGCCACATCTCCGCGGGCGGGCTTTTGATGTCGGCGCCGACGGAGAACGCGCGGTCGCCCTCCGCGCAGAGAATTGCACTGAACTCGTCACCAGCTTCGAGCCGTCGCCATGCTGACCGCAGCCCCTGAATGACCGCCTCGTCCAGCGCGTTCATCCGGTCGGCGCGTCGAATGGTCACGACGGCGGTCCGTCCGACCACCTCATAGCTCACTACGTCGTTACTCACGGCCTCTGCCTCCCGGAAAAGGACACGAGTGTAGCAGCCCGGGCCTGGCGTTCGTCACGCCCGCCCGCACGCCTCGACGTCAGATCTGCTCGCCGTCCGCCTGCTTGCGCCGCAGGCGTTCCATGTCGAATGTGGCAACGTCCCCGCGCGCAAGAATCTGCTCGGTACGCTCGCGCACGATCTCGTCCCACGACGGGTGAGGAAGAATGTAGAACGTCTGGCTTCGGACCCCATCGAACACGGCCTCCGCAACTTCCGCGGGCGCCTTGCCGACCGCCGTCATCGCGCGTCCGAACTCCCCGCCCTCCTGATTCTCGCCAACGCGCAGCACATCGGGGCGGTTGCGTTCCGCCTCGAAGATCTTCGTATCGACGAATCCCGGGCAGAGCACCGAAGCACGGACCTCACCGCCCGCAGCGACGAGATCACGTTCGAGCGACTCGGTGAGCGCGAGCACCGCGTGTTTGGAGACACCGTAGTTGCCGCCACCAGCCGTGATACCCGCCACGGATGCCGTGTTGACGATGTGCCCCCCTTCACCGTGACCCAGCATGTGGGGCACGAACGCCTGCACGCCATAGAGGACGCCGTCGAAGTTCACGCCCATCACCCAGTCCCAGTCTTCCTCCGGGACTTCCCACACGGGCTGCATGACATGGCGCGTACCGAACACGCCGGCGTTGTTGCAGACGACATGAACGTTGCCGAAGCGCTCGATCGCCTCGTCTCGCAGCGCGTTCACCGAGTCCCGCAGCATCGTATTGGTCAACACGCCAAGCACGTTGGCCTGCCGGCTCTCGAGCTGGCGGACTGCCGCCTCCAGCGCGTCTTCCTGAATGTCGCCGAGCACGATATTCATGCGCTCCGCCGCAAACCGTTCGGCGAGCGCGAGGCCAATGCCGCTGGCGCCTCCCGTGATGACCGCTGTCCTGCCTTCGAACGACTCCATGCCCTGATCCTCCGCAACGAGGGTCACAGCATATCGCCTTATTCGAGCACGGCGTCGAGCGCGCTGCAGCGACAACTTCCCGCGATCGGTCGCAACGACGCCCGCACCAGGAGCCCGTTGGGCACAATCGGATAGTGGTGCGTCACGGTGACGGGTGCTCCGTCGACGCGCGACCAGGATTCGTTGTAGGAGTCAGAGATGCGTTCGCCCTGTTCGTCGCGGGCAATCACGCGGATCCGGTAGCGGCCATCCGACGCAGCGCAGTCTTCATTGTCGATGACCGCGTTGACCTCCACGGCGTCGCCGCGCTGGTAGTAGGAGAGCGAACCATCGATCTCGCAGGCGAGCGCATCAGGCGTACCGGGCACCCAACGGGACTCGGCTTCGAGGCGGAGCTGCGTCATCTCCCGCTCCCGGGTTTCGGTCCGCTTATAGACCTTGCGGGACAACGAGCCAACGCGATAGCGGCCGTCGTCCAATTCTTCCTCGCTGACCATACGCATCTCGCCGCTCGTGACGGCCTCGCAGACGCCCTTCGTCTGCGGGTCACCGCAGACTTCGTCCGCACCCGCCGCCACAGTGAGGCCGCAAACCAGAAAGCCTAGCCAGTGTGCTCGTCGCATGGCCTGTTCCGTGAGGTTTTGCGCGTATCTTCGCAGGCGGTCGCGCGACGAGGAAGTGCCCTTTGCACCCCGGCGCCGAGCCCCCAGCGGCGGAGGCCTAATCCGNTCCAGGGTTGATCCGGGNCTCAGGCGCGGGTCGACAGNCACGCCCGCCTGNCCAGCCATCGTTTCGCGNCCGAGTCGTATCTGTTTGCATACGCANCGGGCTCGTCCGAGCACNCCCCNTCACTCTCGACGCGCACCGNACGCANNGCATGGATCTGATCGCGTNNGCGCAACGCCCGTTGGGATCTGCTTCGACGTNGCGCGACCAGNCGATACCCTNCGGCCTTGTACTNACACAGATCNCCTTGCCANCCGCAACNCCCGGAGGNTGACAGCAGAAACCCGGGCCANTCCGGCAGCATGCNTTGACCGCGATGTTCNGACTCAGGCGATGATCCCTTCCCCCGCCATCGCGCGCATGGTTTCGATATCNAGCCCGAGCTCCNCAAGCACTTCCACCGTGTGCTCGCCAACCTCCGGCGANGCACGATGCACCCCGGCCGGCGTCTTCTCGAAGCGCACCGACGGCCGCGGCTGGCGGAGCGCCCCCGCCCGCGGATGCTCATAGTGGAGCAGCGCGCCCGTTGCCTGGACCTGGGGGTCGTCCGCCACTTCCCAGCGACGATTGGCCCGGCCGACGGGCATGTCGTTCCGCGCAAATAGCGCAACCAGTTCGTCCGTCGTATACGCGGACGTGTCGCCGTTCAGCGCGTGCGAGACGATCGCGCCATCCGACGTTTCGCTCACCTCATANGCATCCGCGAGATCNCCCGCCTGCTGCGTACGCGGATCGTCGAACGTGTANTTCCACATGAGGTCCGGCCAGTTGAACTGCAGGCCTGCATCGAGCATCGACAGACGGATGTGCTGACCGCCACTGCCGCGCTCCCGCGCGAGCAGCGCCGCCGTGATCCCCTGCGCGGCGGTCAGCGCGGTGACNTTGTCGTAGACGATCGTACGGAACATCGAACGTTCGCCACTCATCTGCGTGTCGGTTGCACCGGACAATCCCTGGATNACGTAGTCGTANACCTTCTGTCCCGCATGCGGACCCGTCTCGCCGACGCCGTTGATCGACGCATAGATGAGATTCGGATTGATCGCGTGCAGATCCTCGAAGCCAAGCCCCACCCGATCGAGCTTGCCCGGCCGGTAGTTCTGCAGCAGGGCGTCCGAACTCTCCGCGAGTTTACGGATGATTGCGGCCCCGTCAGGGTGTTTCCAGTTAACGGCGATCGAGCGCTTGTTGCGATTGATCATGCTGAACATCGCGCCGACACCGTTGTTGCTCGCACCGAGAAAACGGATGCCGTCCCCCCAACCGGGCGGCTCGACCTTNATGACATCCGCGCCCTGATCCGCNAGCACCATGGTCGCCATGGGTCCCGAGACAACCGCCGACAGGTCGAGGATGCGTACCCCNGCAAGCGGACCCTGANGCGCGCCGGCGGCGCCCCGNNCACCAGATTCTTCAGACATGGCAATCCATCCCACTCGATCGCTTCGAGCGGGATACTAAGCGGATTGACAGCTCCGAGACAGCCATGCCGGCCGCCCGCGCAGGGCGCCCCACCCGGACGCGGTCGATTGAATCAGCTCTGCAGAGCCCCGAGCTTCGCCATCACATCATCAACCTGCGGCAAGGTTCCAGTGTGCAGTTCGCTGTGCTGAACGACGCCATCAGNATCGATGATGAAGAGTGANCGGTTTGCGATGCCGGCATCTTCGTTCAAGATGCCAAGCGACNCAGCAACCCCGCCATGCGGCCAGAAGTCGGCCAGCAGAGGATGACGAATCCCGCCCATGGAGGTTGCCCANGTCTTCAGAGCNAACGTCGAATCGACGCTCAGACCNAGGAGTTGAACGCCTTTTTCATCAAACTGCTTCAACGCACGGTTGAAAGTCGAAGTCTGATTGGTTCATCCACCGGTGAAGGCNAGGGGAAAGGTGTGCAAAACGACCCACTTGCCGCGCAGACCAGAGAGACTGACTTCCTCTCCATCNTGGCTGCGCAGCGTGAAGTCGGGTGCGGCAGTGCCGGCTTCTAGCATGCCTTACTCCTATTAGTTCTTTGCGTACCGACCACGAAGTACACAGATAAGGTTTAANTTGCTGGTCCAATTAAACAACATTCACGATCAGGACCGAGGTGCTACGGTGGCCTGTTCTTCCTTAACCCAGAATAACATCACCATTCCAATTAGCATCAATAATACCAGCGCGCCATAACCAGCTCGTTGGGATTGGAAAGTACTGGTCGCTATTCCAACCATGAGTGGCGCAAGNAACGCCGTGACTGTCCCTGACAAACTGTACAGACCGAAAAACTGAGTTGCCATCTCAGGGGGCGAGAGCTTTGCCATCAGCGTGCGTGACGCAGAGAGCCCAGTAACAAAAAAGAGGGCAAAAATTTGAAAAAGGATCAAATAAAACAGTTCAGAAATACTGTTGTAGTACGGGATGTTCCAGATCGGTTCCGTCCCAACCTGCCACACGAAAAAGATCACACCTATATCTATAGAAATAAGCAACAAAAGGATTACGGTCGTCATGCCAATCGCGACCTTAAGCGTGTTGATAGAACCCAACGCATCGTCCAGGAGACCGCCAAGGTATGCTCCAATCATGGCTGAACCACTGGTGAGCACGCCTAGGATTAGCATGGCTGTACTGTCCCACCCGAAAACGCCCGTCGCATAGACGCCGTTGAATACAAGAACACCGATCATTCCATCGTTGAAGAACATGCGTGCAACCAGATAGATCCCTACATTCGCATAATGCTTAGCTTGCCGAATAGTTTCGAGGACCTCCCCCAAGCCTTCTTTAACGTCCTGCAAAATCGAATTAGTGGACGGGTCGCCGTCGGGCGTAAAAAATAACAACGGCAATGTCGCGAAAATCAGCCATATNGCCGCAATCGGACCAACCATCCGCTCGTGCTCATGAGNCTCTTGATCAACGCCAAAGAGAGGGGCTTCAGGTAGGAAGCTCCAGTCTTGGGTTCCTGGCAAAGCAAATGCGAAGAGGATTAACACCAACCACACGATGGCGGCCATATTGCCGACAGAAAATGCGAGACCAGAAACCAACCCCGTCTTATTGCGCGGCGCTACGCTCGGAAGCATTGCATTGTGAAAAACTTCGGAGTAGCCAAACGCAACAATCATCACGAGTAAGAGTGCAAAAGTAACGAGCAAGCCTAGTCCTTGGCCATCCGGCATTACCCACCAAAGCGCTATAGCCGTGACCACTAGGAAGATATGACTAACGACAATCCAAGGTTTNCGTCGACCAATTTTGTCAGCAATTGCACCCATGAATGGCACAGTCAACGCCATGATGAAACCTGCAACCGCATTCAAGTATCCAATCAACGACTGACCTTCAACCGGATCACCAATCACCGTATTGCTGAGGTACGGGAAAAAGATGTAGATGATCACCATGATGTAAAGGGGATCACGCGCAGCCTGAATGGAGGTCCAGGAGAAGTATCCAAGAGGCGATGCTGCCGGCGTGCCCGCTATCGAAAGATTGCTACTGTTATCGCTCAAAACGGTCCGTCCATTATCATTGTTATTTGTGGAGCCTAGCGTATCGAGTCTACATGACACGCTGGNCCTCNTGTCTTATTGACCACCAACTCCAAACTGATGTCAGCTTGCTCGACCTGTGCAATCCCACTAGCCGCCCACGATTCTGGGCAGCAATACGATCTCAGCTCCCTCGGGTAGGCTTCTGACCCATGCGTCCCTAAAGATTTCACCGTTGATCGAGACTGCAATACCCTCTTCCATGTGATCGTTCAGATCGGGAAAGCGTTCGAGCATGTAGTCAAACAGCTGACGCACGGTCTCGGCTTCTACCTCGACCGAAGCTAGGCCTTCAGCCGAGTCACGAATGACACCGCTCAACTCCACTAGGTGTTTCATGGTTGCCTATCTCTGTTTAAGACCCCAGGCGCACTGACCCCTACGAAAAAAAAACGGCAGAGCCCAAGAGCTCTGCCGTTCTTATCTTACATCGGGGGCATAGCCACCCGTGTTGGCAAGATGCTTCGGGTCTTAACCCGCCGCTTCTGCAACGTCACTTGCTTCGTCCAGCGCCTTCAGAATCCGCGGCGGCGACATCGGCACGTGCGTCATGCGCACGCCCGCCGCGTTGGATACAGCGTTGCCGATCGCAGCAAGCGGCGGCACGATCGACGTCTCACCGACACCGCGAATCCCGTACGGGTGATTCGGGTTGGGGATCTCGAGGATCTCCGTATCGATGAACGGCAGGTCGGAGCAGACAGGAATCCTGTAGTCCAGGAACCCCGCGTTCTGCAGCAGCCCGTCGTCACCGTAGATGTACTCCTCGTTCAGCGCCCAGCCAATGCCCTGCGCGGCACCACCCTGGAATTGCCCTTCGACATAATCCGGGTGAATCGCCTTGCCGGCGTCCTGGATGACCGTGTAGCGAAGGATGCGAGTCTCACCGGTTTCCGGATCAACCTCAACATCACACAGGTGGCTTGCAAAGGAAACACCGGCGCCGTCAGCAACGATCTCGTTGTGACCGGCAATCGGTCCACCGGTCGTCGGCGACTTCGCGGCGATTTCCTTCAGCGACAGCGGCGGCAGGTTGCTGTGCTCGTCACCAACCGCTCGCGCTTCGCCGTCTTTCCACTCGACGAACTCGACGGGGATATCCCACATCTTGGCCGCGCGATCGACGAGCTCGTCAATGGCGTTGCGTGCCGCGAAGATGGTTGCCATCCCTGAGGAGAACGTGCCGCGGCTACCCTCGGTCGTGTCGTTGTGACCGAGCGATGCGGTGTCGGCGACGTTCGCTTTGACCTGATCGTAAGGGATCCCGAGCTCTTCAGCCGCAATCAGCGACAGCGAGGCACGCGCACCGCCCACGTCCACGGTTCCCACGGTGAGGTTGACCGTACCGTCCACCCCGATGTTGATATCGGAGCAGGTCTGACCACCGAAGTTGAACCAGAAACCGCACGCCATGCCGCGACCCTGGTTCTTGCCTAGCTTCGCCTTCATGTGCGGATGGTTCTTGGCCGCCTGCAGCGTCGGCCCGATGCCGATCGGTCCGTAAGTCGGACCGTACGAGGCACGCGTGCCTTCTTTCGCTGCGTTGAGGATGCGGAAGTCGATCGCGTCCATGCCAAGCTCGGCCGCGACAAGGTCCATGGTGCTTTCGACACCGAACGCTGCCATCGGCGCCGAAGGCGCACGATACGCGGCGACCTTGGGACGGTTGCACAGCACGTCGTAGCCGACGGTCTGCACGTTCTCGAGGTCGTAACACGCGTATGCGGTCATTGCCCCCAGCATGCCCCAGGTCGCGGGGAACGCACCGTCCTGGTAACGCAGGTCGGCGGTCGCGGCAGTGATCTTGCCGTCCTTCGTTGCGCCGATCTTGATGTCCATCGAAGTCGAGCAGGTCGGTCCGGACGCCTTGAAGACCTCTTCACGGGTCATGACCATCTTCACCGGCCGGTTCGCCTTGCGGGACAGAGCCAGCGCCAGCGGCTCGATCCAGACATGCGTCTTGCCACCGAAGCCACCGCCGATTTCCGACGAGGTCACCTTCAGTTTCGCAATGTCGAGCCCCAGCAACTGGGAGCAGACGTTGCGGTAGGTGTAGTGGCCCTGGGTCGTGACCCAGAGTTCGCCACTGCCGTCCGGCAACATGTTGGCGAGACACGCGTGCGGCTCGATGTAGCCCTGGTGCGTCTGCTCGGTCTTGTAGCTCTTCTCGATGATGACGTCAGCCTTCGCGAAGCCGGCTTCGACATCGCCGTGGCCAAACTGCGAACGCCGGCAGACGTTCGACGGCTCGGTCGGCTTCGGCTGAACGCCGCTGGTGCGGACGAAGTCCTGCACGATCGGTGCGTCGGGCTTCATTGCCTCGTCCACATCGGTCACATGGGGCAGCACCTTGTACTGCACCTTGATCGCCTTCAGCGCGGCCTTCGCGGTCTGTTCATCGACGGCCGCAACGGCTGCAACCGCGTGACCGTCGTACAGTGCGCGCCCACGCGCCATGCAGTTCTCGAGGATGTCCAGCGAGCCGCGGTTACCGCCGGAAAGATCCGGCAGGTCGTCGCTCGTCAGAACCGCCTTCACACCAGGCATCTTCTCGGCCTTGGACGTGTCGATCTTCTTGATCTCGGCGTGTGCGTGCGGCGAACGCAGCACGCGCCCGACGAGTTGCCCCGGCGCGAACGCGTCGGCGCCGTAGCGGGCGCGACCCGTGACCTTCTCGATCCCGTCCGGCCGCGCAACGCGGGTACCGACGAGATTGAAGGTCTGATTCGTATAGCTTGTGTCGTGTTCCTTTGCCATATGTCAGTGCCTTTGGTTCAAATGAAACTGGTTGCCTATTTAATTTCTTTGGCCGCGGCCTGGACGGCACGGACGATCTTGTCGTAGCCCGTGCAGCGACAGAGATTGCCCGCAAGGGCGTAGCGGATTTCGGTTTCCGACGGATCGGGGTTCTTGTCGAGCAGCGCCTTCGCGGCAACGAGGAAGCCGGGCGTGCAGATTCCGCACTGCAGTGCAGCGTGTTCGATGAACTTCTGCTGCAGCGGATGCAGCTGATCGCCATCGGCGAGCCCTTCGACGGTGCCAACCTTCCGGCCGTTTGCTTCCGCACCGAGCACGAGGCACGAGCAGACGAGCTTACCGTCGAGGGTGATGCTGCAGGCACCACAGTCACCGGTACCGCAACCTTCCTTCACACCTGTCAGTCCCACGCGGTTGCGCAGTGAGTCGAGCAGAGTTTCGTCCTGGGGACATGCAAATTCGACCGCATCCCCGTTGACGGTCGTGTTGACCAATACGCCAGCCATTATTTGCCTCCTGCGCGTTCGAACGCGATTTTCGCGGCGCGGCGGCCAAGTACGCCGGCCACGCGTGTGCGGTACTCAATCGTGCCGCGCTTGTCGTCAATAGGATTACAGGCCGCCGAACATGCCTCGGCGAGTTTTTCGAGCGCTTCGTCTTCCAGCTTGGTGCCGATGATCGCCTTGGCGGCATCTGGCACGAGAATCGCCGTCGGCGCCACCGCACCCAGCGCTACCCGCGCAGACTCGACGACGCCGCCCTTCAACGTGAGCGACACGCCGGCACTGACGACCGCGATGTCCATCTCAGTCCTCGGGATGAAGCGCAGATACGCATCACCCGAGTTCCCGGGTCGGGCAGGCAGCGTGATGGACTCGACCAGTTCGCCCTTTTCGAGCGCTGTCTGACCAGGGCCCGTGACGAGCTTTTCGACCGCGAGGGTGCGTCGCTTCTCGGGGCCCACGATCGACGCCTTCGCGCCTGCCGCGATCATTGCCGGCACGCTGTCCGCGGCCGGCGATGCGTTGCAGAGATTCCCGACCATCGTCGCCCGACCCTGGATCTGGTCCGAGCCGATCAGTTGGGTCGCCTCAACGACGCCTGGCCAGGCCTTGCTGACAGCCTTGTTGTCACCCAGTTCGGAGCCCGAGACGGCGCCTCCGATCTTGAACCCGCTGTCGCTGCTGGAGATGTCCTGCATTGCGGGAATGTGCTTGATGTCGACAACCAGATCCGGCTCGATGAATCCGCCTTTCATCCGGACCAGGAGGTCAGTGCCGCCGGCCAGGACAAAAGCAGAGCCTTTCTCCCCCGCCAGAAGCGCTGCGGCTTCCTTGGAAGTGTTCGGTGCTTCGTACCTCATCGTTCTTGTGTACTCCCCTTGTACCCATTCGCGCCAGCGATTGTACATGAGCATCGGCAGCGTGGGGGGGCGCGCGCGCCGGCGGGCCTGTGGAAGGCGAAAGGGCGGCCCCAAGCCTCATACCGCCGTGCCGGCCTGCAAAGCAGTGGCGCGGGGCAAAAGCCGAACGCAGATCCCGCGCCCCGCGGCAAGCGCACCCGGGACCGCAGCAGCCATGCCTGCCTCGGGCGATCTCCGTCGCGCGAACAGTCGGCCCCCGGTTCCACCCTGCACACTTTTCGTGGCAAACCTGCCTGATCAGGCTGACCCCTGACAGCCCTCACAGAAGTACAGACGGCGCGAGCCTGCCTCGACACGGCGCACGGGCCCGCCGCAGCGATAACAGGGCGCCCCGTCCCGCTCGAATACCGCAAACCGGTAATCCCGGCGCGAAGCGCCCTCTTTCTGCAGGGTGGAGACCCGCCGCGGTGGATTGGTCACGCCCGCCGTCGCGAGCGCGCGCCTCGTGAGCATGAGTGTGCTCCTGGCAAGCCGGCCAGTCTCGCCACGGGTCAGGTCGACCGGCCGCAGGAACGGATCCACACCGGCGTCGAACAGAATCTCCGAACGCAGGTAGTTGCCAATCCCTGCGACAAATCCCTGATCGAGGTACAGGGCTGACAGGCGACGGCCGCGGAATCTCGAATCGCGAAGGCGCGCCACTATCTCGCGCCATTCGACGGCCTCATCGAGCGCTTCCGGGCCAAGCCTGACGAGATAGGGATGCTGAGCGATTTCATTCGGCGTCAGCATGGCAATGTCGGTCGCTGAATACAGCAGCGCGGAATGCGTCGCGGTATGGAGCGCCACGCGCAGCGAGCGATTCGTGTCCGGCTCGCGCCCTCGGCGCACCACGAACCAGCGCCCGTAGAGCTGGTTGTGACTGTACATCGTGAGATCGCCGTCGAACGACGTCAGCAGCGCCTTGCTCCGACTGGTCACCGACTGCACCGTACGGCCTTCGAGTCGCCGACCGTACGGCTCGAGGTCCGGCACAGCGAACGTCGCCGCCTCGAGTCTGCGGCCCGCCAGTACCTTCGCCAGGCGAATCGCCACACGACGGATCTCCGGTCCTTCCGGCACTTCCGCGCTCCCGTTTGCACCAGCGCCTACTGTACCCGCGCAGCGCCGCGAAGCGCTCGCGAGCGCATGCCGCCGCAAACGAAAAGTGCGAAGATTCCGTCTCTCTCACCCTTCGATAACCCTCTCCCCTTGCCCGCACTGACTCTCACACAAGTGTCGAAGTCCTATGGTGACGTGACCGCGCTCGCCGGCCTCGATATGCGGGTAGACGAAGGTGAGGTCTATGGATTCCTCGGCCGCAACGGCGCCGGCAAGTCCACCGCACTCAAGGTCATCATGGGAGTCACGCGGGCAGACGCCGGAGAGATCAGCCTCTTGGACACCCCCATGCGGGGCGACGATCCCGCACTCCGCCAACAACTTGGTTACGTCGCGCAGGAGCAGCACTTCTACGAGTGGATGAACCCTGAGCGGCTGGGTGCATTCGTCGGGGGCTTCTACCCCACCTGGGACAACGAAGAATTTTCCCGCCTGCTGCAGATTCTCGAGGTTCCGGGTCGCAGGCGCGTGGAGGGATTTTCCGGAGGCATGCGCGCCAAGCTGGCGCTTGCACTGGCACTGGCACACCGCCCGAGATTGCTCCTGCTTGACGAGCCGACGGCAGGGATGGACGCGGTCGCGCGCCGAGAGTTCATCACGATCGTCCGCGACGAAGCAGTTCGCTCGCAGCGGACGACGCTGTTTTCGTCCCACCTCATCGACGAGGTGGAGCAGGCTGCGGACAAGGTTGGCATCGTTGACGCCGGACGCATGCACTACGAAGGGTCGCTCGACCTGCTGCGCTCTTCGGTGACCCGTTACGACTTGCCCAATCCCGACGCAGTCGACCCCGAACTGCCGGAGAGCATCACTCGTGGACGGGTTGTGCTGCAGGACAGCCTGCGGGACAACGTGCGCAGCGTCGTCGTTCGAACGGATCCCGGAGTCCAAAGCGGCGACGTCGCCTGGCCCTGGCGGCAGGTGCCGCTCTCCCTCGAGGACATCTTCGTGTCCATGGTGGGCAAACGTGTCTCCCTGTAGCCGCCGCCCGGAACCCGGGCCTGCAACGGCTCCTGAACACCGCCTCGTGAAGAAGGCTTAGTGAACAGGGCCTCGTGAAGAACGCCTCGTGAACTCCGCAACCCGCGCCCTGCTCGGCAAAGAGCTCAGCCAGCACACGCCGCTGCTGCTGAGCCTCGGAGCGTTCGCGCTGTTGTCGACCTTCATGCTCGTCGCCCTGCTCTCGCGGACGGGCGGACTGACGAGCTACCTGTCGGTCGCCAGCCTCTTTGCCATGCCCACGCTCGTGCTGATTGCAGCCGTGCTCGGTCAACAGCTCATCGTCAGGGAATATGCCTCCCGATCGCAGCGTTTCGTCGAGGCGCTGCCCGTCGCCCGAGGTCACCACGAATGGGTCAAGTGGAGCCTCGGTTACGTGGTGCTGCTTGGTATCTCGGTTGGAGTCTGGCTGTACGCCGCCTCGCTGGCCGCGAGACACGAGGCGATCAGTTCACGATTCATGGCCCTCATGACGCTGCGGCTGGTCGTCTACGTGTTCGTGTTGTGGAGCTTCGTCTTCACACTCTCGTGCCTCGGCCGGCTGCGTCTCGGCATCGCCGCGCTGACTGCCGCTGCACTCTACGCCGTGGACGCCTACACCCCGGTCGAGATCTACCGCTTTGGACCGTTTGCACTCATGGACGCCGACCAGTTCGCCTCGGAGCGCACCCGAATCCCGGTCCGCGCGTTGAGCGAGTCGCTGATCGTCGGCGGGCTTGCGCTTGCGCTGTCGCGCTACTTCACCCGCCTGCAGGAGGGCTCGTTTCTCGAGCGACTGTCGGTACCGATGTCAGCGCGCGACAAGAGCTTTGTACTCATGCTCGCCGTCGTCGCACTCGGCGCCATCACCCTGTTCGGACCCGAGGAAGACGATTTCCCGGTCGATCTCGGCAAGCGTCATGTGGTTGTCGACGGGCGCGCGCGCGTCAGTCACGTGGAACCGCGCTGGCGCGACGACGCGTTGGATGTCGCCGCGTACCTCGGCAGCAGAACGCGGGCGCTGGAGTCCATCCTGTCGATGCCAGAACCCTTCACCGTTGGCGTCACCTTCGCCCCGCTCGTCGAGCCGATGGAGTACGACGTCGACCACGCTTCTCCCGTGTACGGGGTTCTCGTGACAGCGGACATCACCCGGACGGACGATCGCGACTACTTTGGCGCGTTCGTCTACCACGAGGTGCTCGACACCCTGATGACGGGTCGAACGACGTCGATGGAACCGCTGCACGTGTTGCACGACGGATTCGCACTGTACTGGGCGGCGCACGGTGACACGCCACCGCCGACGATTGNCGGTGCAGGGGTCGAGCCATTGCTGGTTCGTGCCCTGTACGGGTTCCGCGCTGTGGGGATCACCGCCGAGGGAATGCNGCGCTACGACCGGACCATGGAGGCGCTGGGCGACGCAAGTGCCCTGGCGCTGACCTACAGCGGTTGGCGCAGTCTGGTGGACGAAGTGGGCCACGCGCGCGCCATGGACCTCGCGCGGCACATCTACGGCCAGCCGTACCACGGCGATGTCAGGGACTGGTGGCACGACAGCCTGAATCCGATGGAAGACAAGTTCCTCCAGGCCACGGGTATCACGTGGCAGACGCACCTCACGCGATGGCGCGAGCGATTCGAGGCCCTCGAGGGCCGGCCAGCGTGGCGTCAGGCCGCAGACAGATTCCCGGTCGCCGAATTCAGTCTGAGCGTCGAACCCGGACCCCTCGGCAGCGATATCGTGCTGAGCGCTCCGCTGTCACGCCCGCTTGCGGCGGGCACT
The DNA here is from genome assembly GCA_002728675.1 of Gammaproteobacteria bacterium. Lineage (GTDB taxonomy): Bacteria > Pseudomonadota > Gammaproteobacteria > Pseudomonadales > Azotimanducaceae. Next base: position 39,052 of record PBVL01000014.1, on the reverse strand, counting down.
GAATGCAGCCTTCTGCACACGCGCATCGCGTGGTACGACACGCCGCTGTCACCCCGCGGAATGCGGGAAGCCCGGATCGCGGTCCGGGACGGCGACCGGACGATCACGACCCTGCTGAGCGGCATCTACGGCTCTGGCAACCGGATCGCGGGAGCACTCGAATGCACGCCCGCGGACCTCGCTGTCCCTGTGCGTCTCGGGCTCACCAGGCTGACGATCCCATGAGCCGTCACGCGCTCGTCACGCTGACCACGAAGGAGCTCTATCACCTCCGACCGGTCATCGTCGCCATCGTCCTACTCGAGGCGCTGTCCCTGACCGAAGCGTTCGTCTCCCGCTCGCCCGATACCATGACCTGGTCGGACATTTCGGTGCTTCTCGACCTGTCCCTTGCCGGCGGCGCGGCGACGATCGCCTTCCTGCTGGGAATGGTCACCGGCTATTTGCTGTTTCCGCACGAACACGACAACGGGACGCTGCGGTTTCTGTGGGCACTGCCACTCGCACGGTGGCAGATCTTTGCGGTCAAGGTCGGGAGCGGTCTCGGCCTGCTCGTGGTGCTCACGACCGTCTCACACATCGACTCCTGGATCGTGTACGCGATGGGTGACAACTCCATCGCCGTCACACAATTTCGCTGGGACTACTGGTGGCTCGAACTTGGGCTCATCGTGGGCATCTACGCGATCGCCGTGCCATACGGCGTGCTCGTTTCGTGGTTCAGGTGGATAGGCATCCTCGTCTTCATCATTGCCTGGACAGCCACGTACTACATCGGCGAGTTCAACCCAGCGCTGACCTATCTCAACCCCACCACATTGCTAGACCTGGAGATTCAGGGGGATGGAGTCACCATCCCGCGTACACCATGGCTCGTGCAAGGCGCCGCGGCAATCGGCGCGGTTCTGCTTGGGGGCCTCCTCTGGACACGCTACGGCGAACGGGCAATGGAGCCGGGCAAGGCGACCGCGCGACTCGTTGCGTCCGCCCTGATGCTCGGCGGAACCCTCATCGCCCTGAACTATGCGCTGTCCGTCATCGCGCCCGGTTTCGGGGACCCGACCGGCGCCGACACCGGCCTCGCGGAGCTCCGAACCCGGGACTATCAACTGACCTACTACCGTGAAGACACCACGCGTGCGCAGCTCCTGTCACTCGAGACGGACGCCTACTACGACGGCGTCCGGTCTTTGCTGAAGTCACCTCCCAGCGATGAACTGATCGTTGCCGACCTGACGGATTCGGGGGAATTCCATCTGGGTGTCGCCGGCTGGAAACGTCTGCGCGTCGCGAGGGAGTCGCTGTACGATCCCGACGAGCGCGCACACGTGTTCGTCCACGAGACGAGCCACGTGCTCGCGGACCTCACGGCGAACGGGCGACTGACGGATCACGGCGCGTACACCGCATTCTTCAACGAGGGGCTCGCGGAATGGGTCTCCTACGAGACACTCGATCTGCCGGCCCAACGCCATGCGCTCCGCGTGCTGGCGGCAGCGGCCTGGGACCGTCACGACCTGCGTTTCGGCGACATCCTGTTCGCAGAGGGTTTCGGGGCGAGGTTCGACCAGAATCTGATCTACGCCCTCGGCGAAGTCTGGGTGAGCGGCCTCGCGCGGGCATGCGGTATCGACGCGCCGGGGAGCGTCCTGCGCGCGATCGGCAGGGACGATGCACCGCAGCGTCTGCGGGGCCAGCGCTTCTGGCAGGCGAGCCTCCGGCACATCGGCTGCGATCTGACCCGCGTGAACACAGAGATGGAACGCATCCTCGGGGACTATGCCGGGGAAGCGGGGGAAATCCCCGAGATCCTAACCAACGTGAGGCGAACCGGAGACACGCTGTTCGAGGTGCGCCTGCAGTTGATGGACGTGCCGCCCGAGGAGAGCTTCAAGGTGAACGTCCGGTTGCGGGACGGGCCTGGCACGCCAGAGGCTGCCACCGCGTCTCGGACCGTCCGGGTCGCGGGCGGCGATTCACCGACCATCACGGTACTGCGCGCGCCGCTCTCGGGCGAACGTTTCCAGTACCAGACCGGAATCTACTTCATCGAGAGTGAGCGACCGTTCTACTCGCGGTGGGTCGACAGCCGCTAGAGCCGCGCGCCCTGGCCGCTGGCCGCGCGCCAAAAGGCTTGTTAGGGTCTGCGCGATTCAGTCCATCGTGAGATCAACATGAGCGAGCAGTCCTGGGATGCAACCAACGGGGTACGCGTCGTCAGCGGCGAACATCTGGACCTCAACACGCCCCAGACCCCCGGCATGACCCGCGCCGCGGCCATCAACCAGGCCACGGCAGGCGCTCGCAAACTCTGGGCGGGTACGGTGGAAATCCACGCCAACGCCAAGACCGGTGCTCATCACCACGGTGCACTCGAAAGCATCATCTACATCGTCAGCGGCCGGGCGCGCATGCGCTGGGGGAACGGACTGGAATACGTCGCCGAGGCAGGCCCCGGCGACTTCATCTACGTGCCGCCCTACGTGCCGCATCAGGAAATCAACGCCAGCACCGACGACCCCCTCAACTGCGTGCTGGTGCGAAGCGACCAGGACCCAGTGGTCGTGAACCTCGACATCCCCGTCATCGAAGACCCGGAAGGGTTGCACTGGGTCGATCCGATCCACGCCGACCCCAACAGCTGAGCGCTGGCCGCGGCCCAGCTCGCCGACGCAGCCGATTTCGACCTGTTCGGTCATGCCGCCCACGACCTCGTCGGGTTCGGCGCCCGGCAGAACGTCGCGCCACTGATCGGCACACCTCGCGGCTCAGGCCTGACGGCTGCCCGTCCCCGACTCCGACACCTCAATAACCCCCGCGGCCTCGAGTGCGCCGAGCGCCTCGTCGCTGTAGCCGAGGCTGCTCAACACGGCTCGCGTGTGTTCTCCCAGCCGGGGAGGCGCAGCGTCCGGCCCGGTTGGTGAGCCGTCGACCTGGAATCCCGCGCCCAGCACCTCGAGAGTCCCGTCATCGAATCCAGGTACCCCGGTCAACGTGGTGACCGCACCCCGGTAGCGAAGCTGGGGGTTGTCCAGCACCTCGCCCGGCGTCTTGGCAATCCCCGCCGGGACTCCGGCCTCCTTCAGCAAGGCATCCCGGTGTCCGGCCGTGTTCGTGCGGAAAATCCCGGCGAACGTTTCGCGCAGGGCGACCCGATTGTTGAACGCGGCTTCCGGCGTCCCGAACGCCTCCGACTCGAGCAGGTCTTCCCGACCCACAGCCGGAGCCAAACGCTCGTAGAGCCGATGGGAATTGGCGTTGACCATCAGCAGACGCCCGTCCGACGTTTCGAACGTCCCGGCGGATCCCTGCTGCGCCAGTGGATTTGGCCCGACCCGCGGCCCCACCGCTCCGGTCGCGAGGAAGTTGTAGAAGTTGAGGCCCATCAGCGTCATGCAGGACTCGAGCATGGAGACGTCGAGGAAACTGCCCTCGCCGGTACGTTCCCGCCTGAGCAGCGCGGCATTGATTGCGGAACTCGCGACGATTGCGGTGCCCGCGTCCGCGACTGCAAACCCGACGCGCACAGACTGCTCAGGTGTCCCGGTTGCCATGAACATGCCGGACTCGCCCTGGATGAGGTGGTCGAACGCGGGCCGACTGGCTTCCGGTCCACTCTGCCCGTAGCCCGAGATGGCGCAGTAGACGATCCCTTCGTTGTAGCTCCGCACGGTCTCGTAGTCGATCCCGAGACGTTCGGGTGTTCCCGGGCGCATGTTCAGCACAAGGACGTCCGCCGAACCGATCAGCGCCTCTACCGCTTCGCGACCACGCGGGTCCTTGAGGTCGATGGCAACAGATCGTTTGCCGCCGCTCTGGCCCATGAAGCCCGGCGACATGCCGGGTTCGAGTTGTACCCCCATGCCACGCATCTGATCGCCCGCGCCCGGGGTTTCAACCTTGATGATCTCGGCCCCATCAGGCCCAGCTGGTAGGTGCAAAGCGGCCCCGCATGCACGTGTGTGAAGTCGACGACCCGAATCCCTTCCAGCAGCTTCGCGGGCATGGCGTTTTTCCCTGTGTGCGATTCGTCCATTGTAACGGCGCGGTTCCCTCCTGCAGGTTCACGTCCCTGCGGCCGGGTTTACCCACACGCCGTATACTCGTGTGAATGAGCCTCACCCCGGAACAGCACGCCACCTACGCCAGATCCGGCTACCTGACGGTGCCCGCGGTCTTCCGTCAGGACGAACTCGCCGCGATGCGGAGCGCCGCGGACGAGATACTGGAACTCATCGTCAATTCTTCACTCGCGAACGGTCGCCACAGCGGTCGGCTCGACCTGCGCGACCGGGATGGCGAGCAGATCGTCCGCAAAATTCAGCCGATCAACGATTTGTCCCTGGTGCTTGCGGGCGCCTCGTCGGACGCGCGGTTCCTCACCCCGCTTGCGGAGTTGCTGGGAGACGAGCCGGTCCTCATGGAGGAGAAGCTCAACTACAAGCAGAGCCTCGGAGCCTGGTACGACACCCTCTCGCCACGGCCCGATGACACCCGGTTCCCGATCCACAATGACTGGGCGTACTACAAGATGAACGGCTATCCATCGTCCGTCATCTCCTCATGCATCCTCCTGGACGACTGCACGCCGGAGAACGGACCGCTGCGCTTCTGGCCGGCGTCACACCGGCATCACCTCGAACACGAATCGGTCCGGCTGGGACTTCAGGTAAAAGAGGGACTCATCGATCCGGACGCCTGGACCCCGATCATTGCGGAGGCAGGATCCGTGGTGTACTTCTCCTCACTCCTGGTGCACGCGTCATCGCCAAACGAGACGGCCCGGCCGCGTCGACTGATGATCTACAGCCATACACCGAAGCGGTCTGGGATGCCGCCCGACCTGCGCAACGGTCCGATGCGGCTTCGGGAGTCTCCCCATGAACTGGCCTACCTCAGCGCGTTGGCAAAGGGCGAGCTCAGACCAACCTACACGGCATCCTGACGCTCGGCCCGTTTGCGGACTTCTTCGCGCCAGAGCCAGAGCGGCAGCGCACATGAGAGCCCGATCGTCAGATTCACCACGATGTAGACCCACAGGTACGGTGTCCGCCGACTCATCATCAGCGTCCAGAACACCGCTGACGAAATGAAGATGTCCGCCGCGAAGCCGCCGGCCACGCCGTTAGCGAACACGCCAGCGTGAAAGGACGGCAGCGCAATGCCGTGTTCGGCAAAGAAGCTGATGAAGAACACGTACGGGACTATTGCGCCCGCAATTGCCGCCACCAGGTAGATTCGTTCCGCCACGCGCACCTCCGGTCAGTCGCGCTCCGGGACGGGCGAGCCGGAGTCGCCCGGATGTGACAGGGGCAGCCGCACGGCTACCCCTGGTCAGGATGATGTCGACACGACAGGGACGCGGCGCTTACCTCTCGGGTAGTCGGCTCTGCTCAGCTACCGAAACCGGCCGCCTCGAGTCCGCCAAGGGCAGCCGCCTCGTCCTTGTCGGAGAGATCGCCGCTTACGCCCACCGCCCCGATAATGGCTCCGCCCTCGTCCCTGATCAGCACTCCGCCCGGTACCGCCACAACCTTGCCGTCTGCCATGCTGGCAAACGCGCTGAACAGGGTGGGCGCGGTCGCAGGCTCACGCTCCAGGCGCTCGCCGAATGCCCGGCTGTTGCCGCCGAGACCCAGCGCGCCGTACGCCTTACCTTCCGCGATCTGCGTGCGAAGGATGCCCGCGCCGTCTTCACGCAGGACGACTTTCGGATGCCCGCCCGCATCCAGCACGGCCACGGCAAGCGGCAGGCAATCCGTTTCACGGCCTTTGGCCAGCGTTCCATCGGCGATCGCGCGCGCCTGATCCAGTGTCAGGGTCATCTCTTACTCCATTTCTGTAGTTGGGGGTTGTTGTTCTTGTGGCTGTTCTTGTTGAGCGTTTCTCTTCGGACAGGCGGACGGGCAGTTCCCGACCACCGGCAGTCTACGATGTGGCCTCGAGCGCCACACCCCACTTCTCGCCGAAACGTTCGGCCAGCACTTCGGGTAACACGGCGTCCGGCGCCGCGACCGTGTCCCCGGAGCTGACGTCGTAGGCCTCCGGGTGTTCGACACCCCGCGGCAAATCGCCGTTCGGCAGTTGCTCAGCGGCGCCAAGCACCAGTTGGCGGAAGCGCACGATAGCGAGGTCCGTCTGCCCAAGCAGTTCCCTGCTTCGATCAGCAATCACGCCTTGACTGTCGGCAATGGCCTGGTCCTGCTCGGAGATACCCGCGATCCCCGTGTAGCTGTCACTCCGCTGCGAGTCCCGATCGATCAGGTAGTCGTTCTCCCGGCGCCGAATCGGCACGTAGTTCTCGTCCACCTCTGCAAAGAGGCCGGAGCCGGCGGCGAAGCGCTCCCGCTCGCGGTCGGTAATCTCTCGGTCGGGGTTCCATGCGTAGCAGTAGATCCAGCACGATTCATCGTCGATCGGCACCCAGCTGTTTGCGAGTTGGTTGAACCCCGGAAAGTTGCCCGGCGCGTACGAGTGGTTGGGCATCAGAAACTGGGTCATCCGCCAGTAGGCCTGATCGTTGTCGGCGTGACGCGCAGCACCGATGACAAAACCCGCTCGATGCTCCTGCACTGTGAAGCACGGCGCGCCGTCTTCGACCATCCAGCGGAAGCTCGCGATGTTCGCAGGTTCGTTCTCGCCCGGTTTGACGGCCATCCCCATGACCTCGTGTAGTCCAACCTTCTCACCATCCTTCATTCCGGCGTGAAGGTAGGAGAAGTGCGCGGTGTCGATGCCACCCTCCACAGCCTGCGCCCAGTTGCACTGCTGGAGCTTCTTCGAGACGAAGCGATGACTGGGAGGCACCATCGCGAAGCCCATTTCAGGCAGCCCAGGGGGCTCACCCTCACCGAACCACACCCAGATACAGTCGCCCCATTCCCGCACCGTCAGTGCACGAATCGCGGCCTTCGGCCTGATGTTCTCCGCAACCGCCGGGGGGGCGGTCGGGACGTCTACGCAGTTTCCTTCCGCGTCGAACTTCCAACCGTGATACGCGCAGCGCAGCCCGCAATGCTCATTTCGGCCGAAGAACAACTCGGCGCCGCGATGGCTGCAGCGGGGCTCGACGACACCCACCCGACCGTCAGAGTCGCGGAATGCGATGAAGTCCTCGCCAAGGATTCGGATGCGTTTGGGTGCACCATCCGGCACGAGTTCACGCGACAGCAACGCGGGCTGCCAGTACTGCCTGAACACGTCGCCCATGGGTGTACCAGGGCCGGTCCGCGCGAGCGTCTCATTCTGTTCGGCAGTCAGCACGGCTGTCTCCACCAGATGGTTGGCCTTCGACTTTACACGCATCCGACCGGACGCGGCCAGGGACCCCGAGGGGCGTCTCGGAGCCCGCTCGTCAGACGGTCGGCGCATCCGGATCCGCTGTCTATACTTTCCGCAGAACGCCATTACGGGGTTCCAGGAGTCAGGCATGAGGGAACGCGAATCCGGGACGCACGAGACGCAACCGTCCGGGACGCGTTCGTCTACCGTTCCAGAGAGCAGGACCGGCTGGCGGGCGCTGATCGCAGGATTCGTTTGCGCCGGCGCGATCTCCACGTCCGCCCGGTCCACCGCGGCTGACACCCTGCCGGGCGCAATTGCACTGCTAAAACAGAACGTGAGCGGGCGCAGCTTTCACGGCCTCGCCGCTGAAAACGGCCAGCCCGTCCCGCATGTGTGCAAGAAGATCGAACAGGGTGGGCGGCTCGTACTCCGCTGCGGTCCGAGTTCGGACGCGGCGGGACTCGTGCATGCATCGCGAATTGTGCACCCGCGGCCGCGGCAGCCGGCCTGGGCGCACCAGACCCCGAAGCCTCGGGAGCGGACACGACCTGCGATCCGGTTGCCTGACCCAACGCGCCGCCTGGTCGCCGCACCGGTGGTCGGTAGCTTCGACAACCCGGCACCCCCGCCGGACGTCACCCTGATGGCGGCAATCACCAAACCGGTACCCGTTGTGACGAGGCCGGTGCCGCCACAGCCTGCGGTCCGCACCGAACCACGCAGCAGCTATATCGTCGCGACAACTGGCGCCGCGCGCGACGTGCTGAGCACCCTGAGGTCCCTCGGTGACCGCCACTACCAGTTGCTGGGTCGCGGCCCCTACATGGGGCGCGTATCACTGGGGGTTTTTGGCGTTCACGCCAACGCCGTACGCCGGGCGAACGCCCTGGCGAGACACGGCGTTCATGCAGACGTCATCGAGCGCTCGAGTCAGCGCGTTATCAGCCGGCCCCCGGTCGCGCGCTACTGAGGACAGAAGAACAGGAAATGCTCGTTGCGATGGAGCAACTGGCCACAGCGGGCGGGCAGCGCATCGAGGCGCCATTTCTCGTGCAAGACGACGTAGACGGCAGCATCAGGCACATCGCCGGCTCGCGGGAGATAGGTCATCGCCCCGCCGGCGTAGAACTCCGCCGAGAATCTTCGCCGCCCCACATAATGCAACGGCGCCGGAACATTCTGTGAATGGTGTGCCCAGGCCGCCACGATCGGCTGCTGGTTCCTGCTGCGCGTCAACGCATCAGGGTCCAGCAACCCGACAAAGCGTCCGACGGGCAGCAGCAACGCCGCCGCGCAGAGCGCCGCGATCCAGACGCGCGCGCGCGCGCCCCGCGGACAGACGCGCAGCAACCACGTGGCGATCAAAATACTCGCCGCCGGCAGCGCGGGCATGATGTAGGTCGGCAGCAGGTTGCTGGCGGCCGTGAAGAGGACAAGCGGCCCAACGAGCCAACACCAGCAAAATCTCTCGAAGCTGTCACCCCAGGTCCGATTCAGCGCATGACGTCGCGCGACGAGGACGACAGGCAGCAACAACGACCAGGGCAGCATCGCCTCCAGGAGATAGGCCCAGATCATTCCGGGTGGGCGCTCGTGACCCTCCCCATACAGATCGCCGGACCAACCCGGGACCACAAACCGTTCGTAGTGTTCGCCAACCAGGAAATACCGGAGAAACCCCGGTGAGGCGGTTTCCGCGAGCAGATACCAGGGCACCGCCACTGCCCCCGCCAGAGCAGTCCCCGCAGCCCAGCGCCAATCCAGCAGAAACTCGCGTAGCCGGCGCTGCCAGATCAGCCAGATGACGCCTGTCAGCCCGCACAACACGAGCCCGACCGGGCCCTTCGCCAGGAGCGTCAGACCGATCCCGACAAACATCACCCAGTACCAGCCGCGACGGCGCTCCGCCACCCCGAGCCAAAACCCCGTCAGCGCAAGCGTGACGGAAAACATCAATGCCGGGTCCGTCTTGACCGCACCCGTCGCCTCGTAACCGAGGTCGGCGCTCACGAACACAACCAGTGCAAGCGCGCCGCGGGTCCGGTCATGTCCAACCAGCCGCCACATCAGCGCCATTGTTGCGAGACCGAACAGCCAGTTCGGAAAGCGGGCGCCAAAGGCATTGATCCCGAATACTTCGAGGCCAAGCGCGGTCATCCAGAATGCCAGGGGAGGCTTGCCCCAGAATGGCTCCGTGTACGTATACATGGGCACGAGCCACGCATTCAGTTCGACCATCTTGCGCGCGATCTCGGCGTAACGCGCCTCAGACGTGTCCATCACCGGGTAGAGCCCGAGCCCGAACAACCGGACGGCAACGCACCCGAGCGCGATCGTCAGGAGCAGACTTACAAGCTGTAGCTCTCGTCTTTCCAACGTGTACCCGCAGCGATCAGCTGTCGAACGTGTCGAACCGTTCCATCAGCTTCTCGTATTGACCTGTTCGGCGTGTGTTCCCCACGTGGCGCCCCATCTCGACGACCGTCCCGGACTGTACGTGGTCGAGGTGGCGAAACACCCAGCTCGGCCGCAGCCGCACGAACCGGTAGCCGCGAACTTCCAGTTCATCCTGCATGACATAGCCGGGGTTGAGAATGCCAAGCGCGAACTGCAACCCCTCGTTACGAATGACTTCGGCGTCCCAAACGCTGCAGAAGCTTTTCAGATGGCGTTCGCGCCAGGGCCGGGCCTGCAGTTCGCGCAGGCCAAGCTTCAGCATGGCCCGCTGGTAGATGTAGCGGGGCCCCCTGCGCGCAACGCGCCACGCCGTGCTGTACCACGGCCGATTCACCTGCTCAGTGGTACCCACCGCGGCGACGCCCGGCTCCAGCCTCGCAAGCATGACCTCGATGATGCGGGGATCGTGCAGGAAGGTATCCGTGTGAAAGAGCACGACGGCCCGGGTCCGAACGTGCCCGAGCGCCAGATCAAGTGCCCTGCCGTGGGCTTCGAAGCCCTTTTCCGGCGCTGCAGTGCGTCGTTCGACCAGCCGGATCCAGTCCAGAGTACGCAGGTAGGCGAGGCTGTCGTCGTCCGAGTCATTGTCGACGACCAAGACGTCAACTTCCGCAAGGTCGAGGTGTTGCCTAATCAACTCGAGACACACCGCCGTGATGCGGCGTGTCTTGTAGTTGACGAGGACGATCGAATAGCGCTTCTGCGGCAAGACGGGAGCGGCGTGTTCCGTGTGAGCCGATTGTAACGAGGCCGCTTCACACTTGTCCGGGCCGGGCAGCCTCGCCGCTCTGGTACCATCGCCGGATGATCACCAACTTCGGCTCCTGCTGCATCGACCACGTCTACGCGGTACCGCACTTTGTGCTGCCCGGCGAGACCCTGCCCTGCACCCAATACGACATCTACCCGGGCGGCAAAGGTCTGAACCAGTCGCTCGCCCTGGTCAACGGCGGGGCTGAGGTGCGCCACGCCGGCAAGATCGGCAAAGACGGCCGGTTCCTCAAGGACCTGCTCACCGAGTCCGGGGTCGACACGTCATTGCTCGAAGTCATCGACGGCCCGAGTGGGCACGCCAACATCCAGGTAACCCCCGAGGGAGAGAACTCGATCGTGCTGTTCGGCGGCGCCAACAGGCAGATCACGGTTGCCGACCTCGAACGCGTCCTCTCGGACTGCAGCGCGGGAGACGCGCTGCTGATTCAGAACGAGATCAGCGAACTCCCCGAACTGATGAAGCGCGCAGACGCTGCAGGCCAGTTCATCGTCTTCAATGCGGCACCCATCACCGCCGAAGTCGAACGCTATCCGCTCGAGACGATCTCGATGTTCATCGTGAACGAGGTCGAAGGTGAAGGACTAACCGGGGAAACCGAACCCGCGGCCATCCTGACCGAAATGGAGAAGCGCTTTCCCCGCGCGGTCACCGTACTGACGCTGGGCGAGGCGGGTGCATGGTGCTCGGGTCACGGCACCCGGCATCATCAGAGCGCGACTCCGGTCGATGCAGTCGACACGACCGCAGCCGGAGATACGTTTACGGGATTCTTCCTCTCCGCCTGGGTCGACGGCGCCTCGCCGGAGGCCTGTCTCAGTCGTGCTTGTCGGGCAGCCGGCATCGCCGTGACACGGCCCGGCGCCGCGACGTCGATTCCCAAACGCGAAGAAGTGGACGCCTGACAGTCAGGTCAGGCCGATAGACACGCCCGGTTCAATGCCCGGCCGGTCCAGTACCTGATCCTGCCCCGTGACAGGTCGGGCAGGAGGCCAGGGTGCGGGGTCAGACGGCCGCCGACTCCCGAAGGCGTCGACAAGCTGACGCGTAATCCGACTCGGCGATCCAGTTCGACGGCTTGACGCCCTCCCGTACGGGAACTCGCTCGCCACGCAGGAAATCAGGATGAAACGGGACGAGGCGTCCCCGCCCCACCTCGTCTTTCCTGCTGGAAATGCTGGAAAGCATGCTGTCGTTGATTGGTGTGAAGACCTTCATCTCGCCGGTCCCTGTGTCGGTGCTGCTACGTTGCTCAGTAAACCCAGAAACCTGAGAGTCCCCATTGAAGGAAAATGAAAGCTGCGTGAGCGAATATGGAGAAAATATGAATAGCTCAGCCGATGCGACGCCTGTCCCCCGCCCGGGACCGCTCGTCCGGCCGGGACCGTCAGCGCGGCGAGCAGCCGGAACCCACCTGCACCAGGGGAACTCCACGTGCCCGTCGAAGCCAAAGCGTTAGAATGAACCCAACCCTCCGCGGAACGCTCCATGGCCAAGACCATCGCAATTGTCGAAGACGACCCAGACCAGCGCAGCAACTACGTCGACGCGATCACGAAGAAAGGCTACGAGGTCACCGCCTACAGCAATCGCACGGACGCGATCGAGGGTTTCAGCCGTGAACTCCCGGATCTCGCAATCCTCGACATCATCCTCGGCGACGAGGTCGACGCAGGCTTCGAGATCTGCCGCGATCTGCTGTCTCGCTCGCCTTCCCTGCCGGTCATCTTCCTGACCGAGCGCATTGCCGAAATCGACAAGATCAGCGGGCTGCGTCTGGGCGCATGGGACTACCTGCCGAAGCCGATTACGCTCGACTATCTTGCTGAACGCATCAGTTCCCTGCTGCGCATCAACGAAGCGCGGGTTCAGGTCAACTCGGGGACGTCCTCGGCCAAGCTGGTCGGGGATCTGTCCATCGACCAGGAGGCACTGCTGGTGTCGTGGCGCAACCAGCCGATTAACCTGTCAGGTACTGAGTTCCGCATGCTGGCGAAGCTGGTCAGGGTACCCGGACACGCGGTTTCCTACGACACCCTGATGAACGCAACCATGCAGAGTCTCGTCACGAACAACACGATCAACACGCACATGCGCAACATCCGCAAAAAGTTCGAGGCGATCGACGCCGAGTTCGACTGCATCAAGAGCGAATACGGCTTCGGGTACCGGTGGTCGGTCAAGTGACGTCGCCGTCGACACCTGCCGCGGCGACCCGCGCGCGCTGATTCACACGAATGGACGGAACCTATTTCGGCCCGCGGCTCGGCACTAAACTGCTGATCCTGATGAGCGTCGCGATGGTTGCGTTCCCCTGGTTCAGCTATCAGTACCTCTCCGAGATGGAGGACTTCCTGGTCGACAGCCAGGCGAACGCGCAACTGCTGACCGCCGAAGGCATCTCGACGCTCCTGAACGGCCGCACGGACCTTTTCTACGAGCTGCCGCTGTCACCTGAGGGATACGAGCAGCTCTATGCGCATGCGCTCGAAACGCCCGTCAACATCGACGGCAAGCCCACGGACTGGGAAGACGTCATCAACTTCTCCGTCACCTTCGGTGCCTCCGACGCGGGGCCTGATGCCAACCAGTTCAACCTGATCCTTGGCGAGCACAACGGTCAGGTGTACGCGCTCATGCACGTCATTGACGACTCACTCGTCTTCCGCGACCGGGACATCCTGCGCCTCGATGTGTCCGATCACGCGCGGATCACCTTTACGGGTCTCGACAATCGGATTCGTCGAATCGTCATCGCAATGAACGAACCCGGCGTCACCAGCGCATACACGATGGACGAGGACTGGCGCTACGCGATCGAAGGCGACTCCGACAACCGCGTGCAGGGGTTCATGAGCACCGTCGACAACGGCTACCTGCTCGAATTCCGTGTGCCCCTCGACCTGTTCGGTTCAACGCAGCGGTTTGGCCTCGCGGTTGCCGACGTCGACGACCCGGACACGCGGGAGATCACGTCCGTCACCGGGACGCTGCCCAGCGCCGGACGCGAAGCGTTCGGACTGGCGCTGCTCAAGTCGCCGGAGGTGCTGCAGATCATCGAGGGCCTCGGCTACTCCGGCGCAAACATCCAGGTGATCGACGATCAGCGCCGCGTTCGCGCGGAAGTGGGCAACTATCGCGGCGCCGGACCGTCCGCTGCCGAAGGCGCGTTCCTCGCGGATCTGTGGTTCCGAGTCGTTCGCGAACTGCTGGAATTCACCGCCAGCAAAACGAACCCCGACGCCGAGGAGGTTGTCGTCAACCGATCGCTCGATGGCGTGCCCAGTACCCAGAGACGCTGGACCGACGAGGGAGAGATCATCGTCGCCGCGCACCCCATCATCGCCGACGAGGAGATCATCGGCACGGTGGTGCTGAAACAGAACACCGACCGAATTCTGGAAGTCCGTCGGGACGCGCTCCTGCGCGTCATCAGCTTCTCCGTGCTCGCCCTGCTGGTGTTCGTCCTGCTGATCCTGGGATTCTCCGTACGACTGGCGCGGCGCATCCGCAAACTGGGCGCCGAAGCAAACAGCGCCATCGACCTGTATGGCCGGTTGCGCGCAAGTGAGATTCGCAGCGAGACCAGGTCCGGCGACGAAATCGGCGATCTTGCCCGGTCGATCTCCGGCATGCTCACGCGGTTGCACCAGCACAATCAGTTCCTGGAGAACATGCCCCGAACACTCCGCCACGAGATCAACAATCCGCTGAACGCGCTGTCCACTTCCCTGCAGAACCTCGAACTGGAGGAGTCGGAATCAGGGCGGGAGAAGTACCTCGAAGCAGCCAAGCGCGCCGTTCTGAGAATCGGCATGCTGGTTCAGAATCTGGCGGATGCCGCGAGTCTCGAAGAAGCGCTCGAGAGCGAAGAGTTCGAGCGGCTCGACCTGCGCATGCTGGTCGAGAATTACCTCGTCAACTGTCGCACGGCGCATCCTGACCGCAGCTTCGAGTATTTTGGCACCGAGCGCGCCGCGGTCGTTGCCGCATCGGATTTCCGGATCGAGCAACTGCTCGACAAGCTGATCGACAACGCGATCGACTTCAGCGAGCCCGGCGCGGTCATCCGTGTCGGCCTCGCAAGCAACTCGCACGAGATCACACTGAGCGTGAGCAATCCCGGGCCCACGATCCCCGCCGACAGCCTGCGCACCGTCTTCGACTCGATGGTGTCGGTACGAGCAAACAACCCCGACAATCGTTTGCACTTCGGCATGGGACTCTACGTCGTGCGGATCATCGCCAAACATCACGGCGGCAGCGTACAGGCGGAAAACCTGCCGAACGGTCGGGGCGTCACCATACGGGTGACCATCCCGCTCGAACACGAACCCCGGGCAGCCCTCGCGGCGGCCGGCTGACAGGGCACCTGAAGCAGAAGCCCCGATCAAACGCTTCAAGTAAAAAAAAGTCCTAACTCGGTCTTGGGGGGAAGGGTATGAGTTAGGACTCTTAGCCAAGTGATGGGCCAACGAACTGGTATGGTCCGGGATCCTCTTCGGCCTTCCCGACGGCCAAGCAATCTCATCAGTCAGGGAGGTCGTCGCTTCTGCTGCCCGATGCGCTGGGGGAGCGCACGGCCTCCGAACATGTCACTTCATGCGGAACGTGCGGCCACCACGACTGCACCCTACAGTCTTGGAATCAAAGTGTAGGCAATGACAATGGAGACAAGATGGAGGCAATCTGGACCGGTCAGTTGATGACCCTGGGCACCTCGGTGGTCGCTGGGGGCTCCGCGGGGCTGCCGCCATCGATGCGCCAATCTGCCTGACCCACTGCGGTGGCGAGCAAACGGGTTACGGTCGCGTTGATGTCCTGGCTAAGGACCATGTTAATCCCCTGCCCTTCCTTCGGCTGGATCGCCAGATGCAGGTTGGCGCCTTCAATCTTGTAGGTGATCTTGTGCGCGAGAACGAAATCCGCGCCGAGCGGATACTCGTTGCCGTCCTGGCTGAACTGCTGTTTGAAATCCGCGCCGGCCACTGCCTGCTCCTGCTTGAAGGACTGCACCGCCTCCTTCGCCTGCGGGGTGTGCTGGGTGACGACGTCCGGATCCCGCGCGCGGTGATCGCTCAGAACCTTGACCAGCAGCACGGTAAAGCGACGCGTCAGCCAGAAGCGAAACTCCTTTCGATCCATCGAGTTGACGCGAAAGAGGATGCGGTCCTCTTCAGGGCTGTAGGCGATCTGGATCTGGTTGATCGAACCGGGCACGTGTAGTCGCCTCCTTTGGGTGAAACTGCCCTGTCGTCGGCAAGTATACGGTCCCCAACCCCCGTGTGGCCGCCGCTGCGTCAAACGGTTGATTTCGCGGCACAGCGCACTATGATATGCACAATCTTAAATATTCAAACTATTTGATATTTCTGTTCGTGACTCCGCATCCCGCCAACGCAGTCGACACCCCTGAGAACCCGGCGCAGCGCTACGTCACGCTCTGCAAGGCCGCGGGCGACAGCGTACGGCTGGACGTGCTCCGGGTACTGCGCCAGGAGTCGATGGGCGTGCTCGAGCTGTGCCGCATCTTCGACATCCCGCAGCCGCGCATGAGCCACCACCTGAAAATCATGCTCAATGCAGGCCTAGTCCGCACCAAACGCGAGGCGGCGAACGTGTTCTATCGTCGGGCCGTGCCCCAGACCGACGACCCCGTGCGGGACCTGCACGCGGGCCTGCTTGCCGGCGCGGATCAGCTGCCGCTGACAGGCAGGCCCGCGCGCCGGCTTACGGCAGTGCATCGCGAACGCGCCCGCCAATCCCGGGCGTTCTTTTCCAGACATGCGAGCGAGCTCAGGGAACACCAGGCGCGCATCGCCGAATACCCGAACTACGCGGAGTGTTTCGACAGCGCCCGCCTGCAGGCCGGGCTCGATCACGACGCGAGGGTGCTCGAAGTGGGTCCCGGCGACAGCCCGTTGCTGACCGAGCTCGCCGCTGCCTACAACACGGTCACAGCGCTCGACAACGTGCCGAGCATGCTCGACCTTGCGCGACAGAGAGCGGCGGCCACGAACGTCACTTTCCTCGAGGGGGATCTCGAATCCCTGTCCGGCGACTGGGATCTGATCGTCCTCAACATGGTGCTCCACCACATGTCCTCACCCGCCAACGCCATGGCGACCTGTGCGGCGCGGCTATCGGCGCGGGGCACGCTGCTGCTCGCGGATCTGTGCGCGCACGACCAGGCCTGGGCAAGAAAGGCGTGCGGCGATCGTTGGCTCGGCTTCGAGCCCGCCGAGGTCACCGAGTGGGCGAACGCTGCCGGTCTGATTGCGCAGAGCGCGAGCTTCGTTGCCATGAAGAACGGTTTCCAGGTCCAGGTCCACGCGTTCAGTCACGCGGACCAGCCTCACCTTCACTCAACCCGATCCAGATAGGAGCAATCCATGCCCGACTACAAGGTCGCTGACATGAGCCTGGCCGAATTCGGCCGCAAAGAAATCCAGCTCGCCGAGGCGGAAATGCCGGCGCTCATGGCGCTGCGCCGCAAGTACGAGGGTGAGCAGCCGCTCGCGGGCGCCAGAATCCTCGGCTGCATCCACATGACGATCCAGACCGCAGTTCTGATCGAGACGCTCGTCGCTCTGGGTGCAGAGGTGCGCTGGTCATCCTGCAACATCTTCTCGACCCAGGACCACGCGGCCGCGGCCATCGCGGACCAGGGCATTGCGTTCTACGCCTGGAAGGGTGAGACCGAAGAAGAGTTCGACTGGTGCATCGAACAGACGATCCTGAAAGACGGCAAGCCCTGGGACGCCAACATGATCCTGGACGACGGCGGCGATCTGACGCTCATGGTGCACGAGCGTTACCCCGACCTGCTGGATCGCATCCACGGCATCACGGAAGAAACGACGACCGGCGTTCACCGGTTGCTCGAAATGCTCGAACGCGACGAATTGAAAGTCCCCGCGATCAACGTCAATGATGCGGTGACCAAGTCGAAGAACGATAACCGGTATGGCTGCCGGCACAGCCTGAACGACGCGGTCAAGCGCGGTACAGACATGCTCATGGCTGGCAAGAAGGCCCTCGTGATCGGCTATGGCGACGTTGGCAAGGGTTCCGCACAGTCGCTCCGCCAGGAGGGGATGATCGTGCGCGTGGTCGAGATCGACCCGATCTGTGCGATGCAGGCCTGCATGGACGGCTACGAGGTTGTCTCGCCCTACAAGAACGGACAAAACACCGGCAGGCTCGAAGACGTCGACGACCTCGTCATGGGCACGACCGACCTGCTCGTCACCTGTACGGGCAATGTCCACGTGTGTGACCGCAACCTGCTGCAGCGCATCAAGAACGGTGCCATCGTCTGCAACATTGGTCACTTCGACACCGAAATCGACACCCAGTACATGCGCGACAACTGGCAGTGGGAGACGGTGAAGGATCAGGTCCACAAGATTCACCGATCCGATCAGCCCATGGACTACCTCATCCTGCTGTCGGAGGGGCGCCTCGTGAACCTGGGTAACGCGACGGGGCATCCTTCGCGCATCATGGATGGATCATTCTCCAACCAGGTGCTGGCACAGATGCATCTGTACGAGGCACGCTGGGCGGACAATGACCCGGCTCAGCGTCAGCCGATCAGTGTCGACGTCCTGCCAAAAGCGCTGGACGAAGAAGTCGCGCGCCTGATGGTGGAGGGCTTCGGCGGCATGATGACCAGCATCACCGAGGCGCAGGCCAACTACATCAACGTGCCGGTCGAGGGCCCCTTCAAGCCGGAAAGCTACAAGTACTGAGTGTGCGTCAGGAACTGACCGACTGCCTCGATCTGCTCGATCTCGAGCCCATTGAGAACAACCTGTTCCGGGGGGTGTCACCCCCGGCGGGTTGGGAGCGGGTGTACGGAGGACAGGTCCTCGCGCAGGCCCTGACCGCGGCAGCGCGGACGGTCGACGACGACCGCCCACCGCACTCGCTGCACGGTTACTTCCTGCGCGCAGGGGATCCCTCGATCCCGATCCTGTACAGCGTTGATCGCATCCGGGACGGCAGGAGCTTCACCACCCGACGGGTCGTGGCAATCCAGCGCGGCGCGGCGATCTTCAGCATGGCCGTGTCGTTCCAGATCGACGAACCCGGTCTCGAGCACAGCGTACCAATGCCCGACGTCCCGGGTCCGGAGGACGTCCCTCCGCAGCCCGCCCATGCCGACCAGCCAGTCGAGTTCGAAGAGCGTTCGCAGCCCATCGAAATGCGCTTCGTCGAGCCATACGACGAATACGACCCCAAGCCGGCACCGCCCTGGCAGCACGTCTGGGTGCGCGCCGTGGATGCGATGCCGGTGCACGATCTCCTGCATCGCTGCATGCTTGCCTACGCATCGGACATGACGCTCCTCGATACGAGCTACCGGACCCACGGCCTCGGCTGGCGCGATCAGGACTTCCACGTCGCAAGTCTGGATCACGCCATGTGGTTTCACCGCTCCTGCCGCACGGACGAGTGGCTCCTCTACGCACAGGACAGTCCCAACTCGGGTGGCGCGCGCGGATTCGCCCGGGGCGCTTTCTTCACCCAAAGCGGGGAACTGGTCGCATCGGTTGCCCAGGAAGGTCTGATCAGACTCCACCGAACGTCGGCGGACGCCACGAAAAACCACCGATAAACCAAGATGATGGGCCCCTAATCGAGGCCCGTCCGGGTGCTGTACATCGTTCCGCCACACCCCGATAATGATGCGCTTTTCGGGCCGCGGTCCTGACCCTGGCCTGTCAGCCGAAGCAGCACAAACAATCAGCAGGGCAATGGCAGCAATGAAGGGTGCCACTCGAAGCACCTTCTTGCGCGTCTGCATCACCGTCGTGTTGCCCATTGTCGAGGAACCAGCGTGTCGATCAAAAACGAATCCAAACTCGAGTCGGTCGAGGTCATTCAGCAGAACTTCGAAGACCTTCATTACATCTGCAGCTTGCAGATCGCGACCGCCGTGTTCCTTGCCTACCACCTGGGCAAGCCGATCCTCATTGAGGGCCCACCGGGCGTCGGCAAGACCGAACTCGCCAAGACGACGGCGGACATGCTCGACCTCGAGTGCATCCGCCTGCAGTGTTACGAGGGTCTGGACGAGTCGAAGGCCATCTACGAATGGAAATACGGCAAGCAGTTGCTGTACACCCAGGTCCTGAAGGAGACGCTGAACGAAATCCTCGATGGGGCGAAGGGTCTGACCGAGTCGGTCGGCAAACTGCACGAGTTCGGCGACATCTTCTTCTCCAACGAGTTTCTCGAACCGCGCCCGCTGCTCAAGGCCCTCGGCCAGGAAGACGGCTGCGTTCTGCTCATCGACGAGGTCGACAAGTCCGATCACGAGTTCGAATCGCTGCTGCTGGAGATGCTCTCGGACTTCCAGGTATCCATTCCTGAAATCGGCACGGTCAAGGCCAACCCGGACCGGAAACCGCTCGTGTTCCTCACAAGTAACAACACACGTGAGATCAGCGACGCGCTCAAGCGGCGATGCCTGCACCTCTACATTCCGTTCCCGGACGCCGACCTCGAGCGCCAGATCATTCAGGCGCGCGTACCCGACATTCCCGCGAAGCTGCGCAACCAGCTTGTCGCGTTCATCCAGGAACTGCGCGAGATGGACCTCAAGAAGGTTCCGGCAATCAGCGAGACCATCGACTGGGCGCGTACGCTCATCCTCCTGCACAGCGAGTCGCTCGACGCAGACCTCGTGCGTCAGACGCTGAACGTGATCCTAAAGTTCCAGGAAGACATCGAGTCCGTTGACGCCGAGATTCAGACCGTCACGAACAAGGCCATCAAAGAAGGGCAGACCGCCTGATGGAACGTACACTCGTCGACTTCGTGAAGGCGCTGCGCACCGCAGAGATCAAGGTGTCGCCGGCCGAAACGCTCGACGCGATGCACGCCATGGTCATCGTCGGCTACGAAGACCGGCGGTTTCTCAAGGACACGCTATCCATCGTTCTGTCCAAGAACCCGGAAGAGAAGGAAGCGTTCGACACCTGTTTCGATCGGTTCTTTACCTTCGACAAGTTCTCTGAAGGCGAGAGCGAAGAGAGTGATGACTGGGGCGACGGCGATGCGTCCGACGACGGCGAGTTCGACCCTTCGGGCGAGCGCTCCGGAGAAGGCGGGCGCGGCTCCGGCCAGGGCATGGGCGGCGGCGCCGGCGGCGACGTCGAGGAGAGTGAGGCGGGCGAGAGCTCCCTGACCCCACAGTCAGAGCTCGGTCAGATGCTCATGCGGGGCAACAAGACCGAAATCATGATCGCGATCGCGGAGGCCGGACGCGAAGTCGAAGTCAACCAGATCGTCGTCTTCACCCAGAAAGGCCTGTACACCCGCAAGATCATGGACGCCATGGGCATGAAGGGGCTCAACGACGAGATCGGTGAGCTGCGGGCGCACGGCGGAATCCCGCAAAAGCGCCTGTCGAACGTACTCAAGAACGGGCGCGATCGCCTCCGCGAGACCGTACGGGACTACGTCGAGCGGCAGTTCTTTCTGCATGCCGACGAGAAGGGCAAACAGCTCCGCGAAGAACTGCTCAAGAAGGTCAAACTCTCCAACGTCGAGAAGCGCAACTTCAAAGACGTCCATGAGGTGGTCATGAAGATGGCGAAGAAACTCATCGCCATCCACTCCAAGCGCCGCAAGACCTTCAAGCGCGGCCAACTCGACGTGCGCAAGACGCTGCGCAACAACATGCAGTACGACGGCGCGTTGTTCGATATCCATTGGAAGGCACAGAAGGTCGACCGCCCGAAGGTCATGTGCATCTGCGACGTCAGCGGTTCGGTGAGCAACTACTCCCGCTTTCTGCTGATGTTCCTCTACAGCCTCACCGAGGTACTGCCGAAGGTGCGCGCGTTTGCGTTCTCTTCAGACCTTGGGGAGGTCACCCGGTTGTTCGAACAGTCGGACCTCGAGACCGCCATTGCCAAGACGATGCGCGACTACGGGAACGGCTCAACGGACTACGGGCAGATGCTCGAGGACTTCAAGAGCCACTGCATGAGGGACGTCAACAACAAGACGACGATCATCATCCTCGGCGACGCCAGGAACAACTACGGGGACCCGAAATCCGAGATCCTCCGCGAGATGTACGACAAGTCGAAGCGTGTCATCTGGCTCAACCCAGAACCGAAGATGAGCTGGACAGTCGGCGATGCCGAGATGAAGAAGTACGCGCCCGCCTGCCATCAGGTTGAGGTCTGCAACTCGCTCATGCACCTCGAACGCGTCGTTGGCAACCTGCTGCGCTCCGCAAGCTGACCTCTCTTCGAAAACCCCGGAAGCATTCACTGGGCGAACTGGCCCCGAGAAAAGCGCAAGAGAAAAGAAAGAAAGAAAACAAACAGAAAGAGCAAAAGAAAAGGGGAGCCGAGGCTCCCCTTTTTCGTTACTCAACCCGGAATCAGAGTGAGTAGCTGATCCGCGTCCAGATCTTGCGACCCAGCGTGTCGTACGTGCCGGGTGAAGAGTTGACGTTGAACGCATTGTGGAACCGCGACGGATCTTCGTCCAGGACGTTGTCCAGACCCACGTCATGAGTGACGCCACCATGGCAACGCCAATTCCAACTGATAAGCTATGAATCCGCATTTGTTACGCTTTGATAGCAGCGGCTCAGCGCCGCAAGTTCCCCCATAGATTCAACTCCCGGCACCGTTCTGGCGTGCGATTGCCGTTCTCGAATCCAGATCAACACAAAGGGTGCTTCTGCTAGACACAGAAGTACCCTAGCTTAAGCCCGTATCACATAATTGCTGTTAGAGTAATGGAGATGTGGTGGACAATTACTTGAGTATGGTGAAGCGACCGATTTGGGCGACGGCACGTGGCGGTTCTTTCGATTGCAGCGTTCTCCCAACGCGCTTCAGCATGCGGCGGACGATGACCGCCACGGCGCTGAGCCTCGCGACACTCCTGTCGAGTGCTGCAGCACTCGCCGATGACGCCGTCGACTTCGGAAAACAGCTCATCCGCATTGCGCTCACCCAGGAGCCACCACTGTTGAACGGGATGAAGGCGACCGACCAGGTCAGCATCCTTGTTCTGAGCCACGTCACCGAGGGACTCGTGCGCTACGACCGCCGGGGGCGGATCGTGCCCGGCGTGGCCGAGTCCTGGGACATGCGTCCAGACGGAGCAACGTTCAAACTGCGTTCGGATGCCTACTGGAGCGACGGCAAGCCCGTCCGCGCACAGGATTTCGTCTTCGCCTGGCGCAACGTGCTGGACCCGGCCACCGCATCCGAGTACGCCTTCATTCTGTATCCGGTGAAGAACGCCGAGGCCGTCAACCGCGGACAGCAGCCCACCACCGCCCTCGGGGTCACGGCAGTCGACGACACGACACTCGAAGTGGAGTTCGAAACGCCCACCGGTTACTTCGACAAGCTCGTTGCCTTTGTGACGTACTTCCCGGTACGTGAGGATTTCTACCGCTCCCGAGGGGACCGCTACGCCGCCGATGCCGGAGACCTGCTGTACAACGGTCCGTTCACCATGACGAACTGGGTCCACAGTGCATCCCTCAGGATGGAGAAAAACACCCGCTACTGGGACCGTGACGCGATCACCCTCAACGGCATCCATGCGGACTACATCACGGCTGATACCCGTGCACGGCTGAATCTGTTCATAGACGACAAGATTGTTCACACACGCCTCAATGGCGAGACTTACAAGGATGCACTCACCCAACGTCTGCGAATCCGCCGCTTCACGACGGGGTCGGTCTTCTTCCTCGAGTACAACCACCGGTCGGACCGGCCGACCAGAAGCCTCAGCCTGCGCCGCGCGATCCAGCACGCGTACGACCCGGACGAAATGGTCGACAAGGTCCTCGCGACTCCCGGCAACCTACCCGGCATCAGCCTGTTCCCGGTGTGGCTCGACGGCGTTTCGGGCAAGTTCCGCGACGAGTACCCCGCGCCAACAGCCGAACTCAACTACGCGAAGGCGCGCACCCTCATGGACGCCGCCAAAAAGGAACTCGGCCTGTCGTCGATTCCTCCCCTCGTCCTGCTCGTCAGCGACAGCCCTACCGCGATCAAACAGGCCGAGTACATCCAGGGACTTTTCAAGTCGCGCCTCGGTATCGATATCAAGATCGACGTCCAGACGTTCAAACAGCGACTGGCGAAGATGACCTCCGGTGACTTCGACATCGTCGGCGCCGGCTGGGGCCCCGACTTCGATGACGTCATGACGTTCGGTGACCTGTTCGCTTCCTGGAACCTGAACAACCGCGGCCGCTACGAGAACCCCGAGTACGACAGACAGGTCCGGATTGCACAGAACAGCACCGTACCGAAAATCCGCATGGACGCCATGGGAGAGCTCCAGCGCATCCTCTTTGAGGATGCCGTCGTCCTGCCCCAGTACGAACAGGGCGTCATCTACCTGCAGCACCACAAGCTGCGCGGCGTCGTGCGACGTGTCACCGGCGCCGACCCGGATTTCACCTACGCAAGGGTCATTCGTTGACAGCAGCGCGCTCCACACTCTGCCCGCGAGGCGAACCGGTTTCAGGAATCCGGATGAATCGGTGATGAGCTATACCCTGAAACGGCTGCTGCAGGGCATCGTCACCGTCTGGTTCATTGCGACCGCCACGTTCATCGCCATGCACGCGGTGCCGGGCGACCCGTTGCTGAACGACAAGGCGGTCTCGGATGAGATTCGCCAGAACCTCGAGGCCAAGTACGGGCTGGACCGACCGCTCGGCGAGCAATATGTGCTCTACATGACCAACATGTTCTGGCACGGCGACTTCGGCATTTCGTTTACCCAGCAGAATCGGCGCGTCAACGACATCATCCGCGACCACTTCCCGGTGTCAGCCCTGCTTGGCGTCATGGCGGTGGTGATCGCCGCCGCCGGCGGCGTCCTGTGGGGCGCACTGACGGCCATCTACCGAAACAGGCTGCCGGACATCATCATCATGTTCCTCGTCATTCTCGGCATCTCGGTGCCGAGCTTTGTGTTCGCGGCGCTGGGGCAACTGCTGCTGGTGAACATCAACAGCTTCTTTGGTGCATCGATCATCCCCGTGGCCGGCTGGGGCACCTTCCAGCACATGCTGATGCCTTCACTCGTCCTCGGGCTCGGCACGATGGCCTTGCTGACCCGACTGATGCGGTCTTCCATGCTCGAGGTCGTGAACGAGGACTACATCCGCACGGCGCGCGCGAAGGGACTTTCCCCGGTTCGCATCTTCTGCAAACACCAGTTGCGAAACGCGATCCTGCCTGTGATTACTGTCCTTGGGCCTCAGATCGCCGCAATCACGACCGGCGGCTTCGTCGTTGAACTGGTCTTCGCGATCCCCGGCCTCGGTCGCTACTTCGTACAAGCGGTACAACAACTCGACTACACCGTCATCATGGGCACAACGGTGTTCTATGGCGCGTTTCTCGTCTTCATGGTCATCGTTGTCGATATTGTGTACGGCCTGGTCGACCCGCGCGTGAGGCTTGCCTGATGCGGACCTACCAACCCCAGCCCGGCGACTTTGAACCCGCTACAGCGGATATTCACGTCGAAACGCTGTCACGCCCGTCGCTTTCGTACTGGCAGGATGCCTGGCTGCGTCTCAAAAAGAACCCGCGCGCCATCGTCTCGCTCTACATTGTCGTCGCTCTCGCGGCCTTCACGCTGCTCGGCCCGCTCGTCTGGACCGTAGACCCGGCGCTGCAGGACCTGAACCAAATCTCCCAGGCGCCCGCCTGGCCAAAACAGGCGACCCTGGTGGGCCCGCGGGAACGCTGGCCGGGTGTGGTCCTGAGCGACTACCCGGCTGAGCCTGATGACTATGTCGAAGACATCCCCGCACCCACCAACCTCAGGACGGTCGACAGCGCCACAACGCAGCGGGTGCGCCTCGTCTGGGATCCTGCTGAGGGCGCAGCCGGCTACAACATCTACCGTAACCAGAGGCCGCCCGAGTCGCTGGACGATCTGGGTCTGCCCCTCGGCTCGACCTACGCCGGCAACGAGGTGAGCTACGAGGACCGCCTGAACCTCTCCGCAATCCCCTACTACTATTCGATCGTCCCCACCGATGGCGTGGATGAAGGGTTCAACTACATCGCCCTTGCGGTTGTTCCGCAACTCGCGATCACGCGTGGCGAGGCGCTGGAACGGGGGCTCATCGACGAAGCGGCGGCACTGGGCGACACCATCAGCCTCGGGTTTCACCCGTTCGGCACCGACTATCTCGGCAGGGACATGCTCGCAAGGCTGATGCAGGGCGCGCGCGTGTCGCTCTTCATCGGCATCGTGGCGCCGATGCTCTATGTCACCTTCGGCATCGTCTACGGCGGATTCGCCGGCTACCTCGGCGGGCGTCTCGACGCGGTCTTCATGCGATTTGCAGACTTTGTCGTCGCGCTGCCATTCCTGCTTTTCATGATCATTTTCAAGATCGCATTCGGGATCGGTCCGGGGGAATCCGGCATCCTGCCGATGCTGATCGCGCTCGTCCTGCTCGGGTGGCCCGCGACGGCGCGCCTGGTGCGGGGCCAGGTGCTGCAGATCCGGGAGGAAGGCTACATCGACGCGGCGCGACTGCTTGGTGCGCGCAACCACTACCTGATCGTCCGCCACATCATCCCCAACACCATGGGCGTGATCCTCGTGACACTGACGTTCGCCGTGCCGTCGGCCATCTTCACGGAAGCGTTCCTCTCGTTCATCGGGATGGGCGTTGCGCCACCCACGCCCTCCTGGGGTTCCATGTGCAACGAAGGCGTGAAGACAATGCTCAGTCATCCACACGAACTCATCTTCCCCGCCGCCTTCATCAGCATCACCGTGCTCGCGTTCAACCTGTTGGGTGATGGTCTGACCGAGGCGCTCGACTCACGCCTGCGGGCACGGGACTGAGATGCCGATGAACGACTCCGACACGACCCGGCAAGCGACCGAGCCGCTCCTCGTGGTACGCGACCTCCACGTGGAGTTCGCAACCTACGGCGGCGTCGTGCAGGCGGTGCGTGGAGTCGACTTCGAGGTCGCCAGGGGGCAAACGCTGTCGATCGTCGGCGAGTCCGGATGCGGGAAGTCGGTGACCGTGCAGTCGATCATGGGACTCATCCCGACGCCGCCCGGACGCATCACCGCGGGTTCGGCGAAGCTCGGCGGCGTCGAACTGCTGGGACTGCCCCCCGCCGAGGCGAACAAATACCGCGGCGTTGAGCTTGGAATGATCTTCCAGGACCCGATGACATCGCTCAATCCCACCATGACCATCGGCGAGCAGATCGCCGAGACGCTGATGGTGCATCGCGGTCAGAGTCACGGCGAGGCGCTCCGGGCCGCCGAGCAACTCCTCGACAAGACCAGGATTCCGGAAGCCAAACGTCGCGCGCGCCAATACCCGTTCGAGTTCTCCGGCGGCATGCTCCAGCGGGCGATGATCGCGCAGAGTCTTGCGTGCGGTCCATCGATCCTGATCGCGGACGAACCCACCACCGCGCTCGACGTCACGATTCAGGCGCAGATCCTGGAACTCATGCGTGAGCTTCAGCGTGACGACGGGATGTCCATCATTCTCATCACACACGACCTTGCCGTTGTTGCACGCATGTCCGACACCGTTGCCGTCATGTACGCCGGACAGGCGATCGAGTCCGGCACGGTCGACGATATCTTCTACCGATCGGGCCATCCATACACGCTGGGCCTCAAGGATGCCATGCCGTCAAACCGGGCCGACCGCGACAAACAACTGGAGCCCATCCTGGGCAGCCCGCCCGACCTCTTCGACCCACCCGCGGGCTGCGGTTACTTCGCACGTTGCCCGAACGCGATGCGCGTCTGCGGACGGGAGACGCCACCCGAGTTCGGTCAGGGCAACGGCGCTGGCCATACCGCCCGCTGTTGGCTGCATCACCCGGATGCACCCGGACCCGAAGCGGCAGGCGGTACGTCCCGACCGGAGCGCGCCAACTGATGCCCCTGATCGAAACGGATCGCCTCTCGAAACACTTCGATCTGGGTGGCAGCCAGGTGCTGCATGCGGTCGACGGCGTGAGCCTCACGATCGAAGAGAACGAAATACTGGGGCTCGTCGGCGAGAGCGGCTCCGGGAAGTCCACCTTTGGTAAGACCCTGATCGGCCTGCACCCGCGCTCGGGCGGCGAGGCGCGTTATGGGGGAGAGGCGCTGCCCGCGCGCTTCGGCCCCGCCGATCACCTGCGCTTCTCACGGGAGATGCAGATGATCTTCCAGGACCCCTATTCGTCGCTAAACCCGCGGATGACGGTTCTCGACATCGTCGGTGAAGGACTCGCGCTGCGCGGCGGACACAGTCGCGCGCAGATCAAGGACGCGGTCGCCGACTGGCTCTCGCGGGTCGGTCTGCATCCCGATCACATGTCGCGCTATCCGCACGAGTTCTCGGGCGGCCAGCGCCAGCGTATCGGCATCGCACGCGCGATGATCATCTCACCAAGATTCGTCGTCTGCGACGAACCCATCTCCGCGCTCGACGTGTCCGTTCAGGCGCAGGTCGTGAATCTGCTGGATGAATTGAAGCAGTCCCTTGGACTCACACTGCTGTTCATCGCCCACGACCTGTCGATGGTCCGTTACGTCTCGAACCGAATGGCCGTCATGTACCTCGGTCAGGTGGTCGAACTCGGCCCCGCAGACGAGGTGTTCTTCAACCCGCAACATCCGTACACGCGACTACTCATCGAATCGAATCCTGAACCGGATCCGGAACTCGAGCGCACACGGGAGCACATACCAATCAAGGGCGAGATTGCCTCGCCCGTGAACCCGGGACCGGGCTGCCGTTTCGCGGACCGCTGCCCGCATCGCACCGAGCGCTGCGACAGAGAAACGCCGGAGCCCGTCGAAGTCCGGCCGGCACACGTCGTCAGTTGTCACCTGTACTGAAGCGACCCACGCCCTTGCGAGGTGGTATGTTTGCCAGCCCTGCGGGCGCAGGGACGCCACCGCGCAGACGAGACACGACGAATGCCCTACCAGTTCATCCAGGTCCAGCAGGACGACCATCGCACGACCATCACGCTGAACCGGCCTGAATCGCTCAACGCGATCAACCCGCCAATGCACGCAGAACTCGAAGACGCGTTCAACACGTTCGCGGCGGACGACAACGCGTTTCTCGCCGTGATCCGGGGGGCCGGTCGGGCATTCTGCGCAGGTAGCGACCTCAAGGCGATCGCCACAACGGGACGGGTGCCGTACCCGAAACATGGCTACGCCGGGCTGATCGAACGATTCGATCTGGCTAAACCGGTCATCGCCGCGGTCGACGGCTACGCGCTCGGCGGCGGCTTCGAGATTGCCCTTGCCTGCGACCTGATCATTGCAACCGAGCGGTCCGCGTTCGGGCTGCCGGAACCGCTCGTCGGGTCAGTGGCACTCGGCGGCGGCCTGCATCGTCTCGCCCGTCAGGTTGGTCAAAAGCAGGCGATGGGTCTGATCCTGACCGCCGAGAGGATTCCGGCAACCGAGGGCTTCCGCCTGGGGTTCGTCAACGAAGTGGTCGCGCCCGAGGCGCTCGACGGGGCAGTCGACACGTGGTGCACGCGAATCCTGCGCTGCGCCCCGCTGGCGATTGCGGCCTCGAAGGAAGCGGTCATGCGCGGTCTCGACGAACCCAGTCTGGCCGCCGCGATGATCAATCAGTCGGACTACCCGGCATTCTCACGACACCAGGCCTCGGACGACGCGACAGAAGGTCCGCGAGCTTTCGCAGAGAAGCGCGACCCCCATTGGCAGGGGCGCTGATGAGGCACTAATATCGGCACACCGCAAGACTCCATGCGGGATGCCGCTGTCTGCAAGGACGCTCACAGATCGGGGGAGCGCGTGTCACCGGACACCTACCGACACGTACTCGACGCATTGCCCTACGGCGTCCTGCTCTCTGATCCCTACGAAAACAGGACCGTCTATCTCAATGCGCCTCTGCAGCGCATGGTGCGCACGACACCGGCGCAGCGACTCGAGGACGTCAACTACCGCCCGCACCTTCCTGCCCACATACCAGCCGTGGCAGGCACTCGCACGCGCCGAGCACGCGCGGAGATTGCGGCCAAGGAAGGCGGGCACTGGTTCACGCGCGAAGTGCGCCGGTCCGACGGCACCCTGTTCGTCACGCAGTGCCTCATTCAACCGTTCCCTCTTGCCGGCGAGCGCGTCATGATGTTCGTCCTGCGGGACTTGTCCGCCCCCAATCAGGATGCCAAGTTACGGTGTCGGTATCGAAACGCCACATCTTGCCAGGATCTTCGACCCATTCTTCTCGACGAAGTCCGGTGGACGCGGCCTGGGTCTTGCCGCGACGCTGGGCATCGCTCGCAGACTGGACGGTCGCATCGCGTTGAACTCGCAGCCCAAAGCCGGCACGGAAATCAGGGTCCTGTTTCCGGTCGGCGACGGGGACGCGATTGCGGTTGCTCATCGGCAGTTGTCCCTGCTCGATCCTTCGCCGAAAGGCCTGCACGTGCTGGTTGCCGATGACGATCCGATCGTGCTGACCACAGTCGCATCGATACTGAGGGCAACCGGCCCCGATGTGGTCAAAGTCGAAGACGGCGTCGACGCGATTGCTCAGATCGAGTCCGCGCGATTCGACTGCGTGCTGCTCGATCGCTCCATGCCCAGGATGGATGGCGCAACTGCGTACATTGAGATCAACCGGCGTCAGCCTGAGCTGCCCGTCATCGTGATGAGCGGATACAGCGAACCCAACGATCCACGCCTCCGGGCCGTACCGTTCGTACCGAAGCCTTTCGACGCCGCGCGCATCACGACGACCATCCGGGCGGAGGTTGACCACGCGCGTCGCGTCAGATGAGTGGGACCCGCACCAACATCCTCGTGATCGCGACGGACCAGCAACGGGCCGACGCGATCGGCGCCTACCCCGGTAGCCAGGCACTGACCCCTCACCTTGACGCGATCGCTGCCGAAGGCATCCTGTTCACTCAGTGCGTTTCGAACGCTCCGCTCTGTGTTCCTGCCCGCGCGTCCGTCGCCACCGGGCTGCTGCCGCGTCAGCACGGCGTATGGAGCAACGCCGCAGGCGCCAACCCGGCAGGGCCAAGTCATGTGCGGGATGTGCGCGACCAGGGTTACACGACGGCGGTCATCGGCAAGTGTCACCTGTACCGGGATGGTCCCGCAACGGCGGCCGGCACCCACACCCGGGACGGCGACGCCAACCTCGCGGCGTGGGGTTTGACGAGCGCATGGAGGTCAACGATCCGATCGGCACGCGCCACGCCGGCTGCAGCTACACGGACTATCTGGAGTCGCGCGGTTGGCTCGCCGAACACCAGGCCTACATCCAGGAGTGGGTCGACCAGATGCGTTCAGGTGAGGTGCGCCCATGGGATCAGCGCCCGTCGCCCGTCCCCGAGGGCGAAGACATCGACAGCTTCATTGGCAGCAATGTCGTGCGCTGGCTTGAGCGCCACGACGGCGAGCAGCCATTCTACCTGCAGGCACAATTCACCGGCCCTCACGACCCGTTTGACGGCCCGCTCGCATACACCGCGCCCGATACGACGCGCACGAACTGGACCCCGGGATCCCCGAACCGCCTGATGATCCGGTCCCGGGGCGTATCCGCGCCCTGCTCCGACGGAATCGCACCATTGGCGCCGCCACGATCAGTGAGCGCCAACGCTGGCGGGCCGCGTATCTCGGCAACGTCTCGCTGATCGACGACTGGATTGGCGAAATCCTCGCCGTGCTCAGGCGCCGCGACTGGCTTTCGAACACCTGGATCGTCTTCATCTTCGATCACGGCGAGATGCTGGGAGACCACGCGCTCTGGGGCAAGACCGTTTTCTATCGCCAGTCAGTGACTGTACCCTGCATCCTGCGCCCACCCGGTGGGATCACGGGCCGGGTGAGCAACGCGCTTGTCGAACTGATCGACGTTCCGGCGACCCTTCGTGACATAGCGGGGGCGGAGCCGCTCGACTCCGCAATGGGTTGTTCACTGTGTGAGCATCTTACGTCCGACAGCACCGGGAAAGAGGCCATCGTCTCGGATCTCTTCGGACAGACCATGTTGCGCACGCGGCACCACAAGCTGGTCTTCGGGACGGTCGACAAGCGCCCGCACCAGTTGTTCGACCTCGAGGCGGATCCGGATGAGCGGGAAAACCGGGTGTTCGATACGCGCCTCGCCACCGAGCTGCTCGACCGTTGGATGGAACCGTTCGACGCCCTCACCGATCAGACCGCGTTCGCGCGCTACCGGGACTACGTGAAGCAATCCGGCAGCCTCAACTAGCTGCAGGCCGAGCCGATCAACCCGCCAGGCACACCGCCTGCCCGGCGCTCCCGATGGTCGAAGGGCGATTGGTCCTGCCGGACCGACGTGTTCCCGGCCGTTCGGGGTGTTGCAGCCTCCCCTTTCGGTCAGAGATGCGCACGTCCCTTTCGGTGAGCCTTCAGGCCAGTGCGACGCCGGGACTCTTGCGGACCATCCGGAGTACGGACTCCTCATCGGTCAGGCCGCGCACCTTGTGCACGGCGACCCAGCGAAGCTCGTGCGACTCGTCGGTGAGCTCGAACGCGTCGGTGATCTCCGTCTGCAGCGCAAACCTGCAGTCGTAGTGAAGATGAGCCGGGTCCTCGCCGCGCGCGGGAATCTCGTGGATGTCTATGTCGAACAGCGCCTCGGAACAGACACGAATCCCGTCGATCCCCGATTCCTCGCGGGCTTCACGCAGGGCCGAGTCGAGCACGCGCGCCTCGCCCTCCATGTGACCGCCCAGCTGTACCCAGATGTCCAGCTTCTTGTGGTGTGTGAGGAGGACACGTTTACCGGTGGTATCAAAGAGCCATGCCGAGCTCGTCACGTGACCGGGGACACAGCTTCGACTGAAACAGTCCGGATGGGACCGCACAAACTGCAGCAGCCGCTCGCAGGTCACCGCCTCTTCAGGATGCTGACCCGCGTATTGCTCGATCAGCGCACTGAGGGCCTGCCGCGACTCATCCAGCATTCGTCCGATCGTCCTGACTCAGGCGGATTTGCGCAGCGGCCGACGCGAGGTCGAAAGCCCCTTGTTCGCGTCCTCGTCGAACAGGTCGACCAATTGCTCGGTCATCGCGTCACCCAATTGTTCCGCGTCGGTGATCGTCACTGCGCGACGATAGTGGTGCGTGACGTCATGGCCAATGCCAATCGCCACCAGTTCCACGTCCGACTTGTTCTCGATCTGATCAATCGCGTACTTCAGGTGCTGTTCGAGATAGTTGCTGGGATTGACGAGCAGGGTGCTGTTGTCGACCGGCAGACCATCCGAGATCACCATCAGGACCCGGCGATCCTCGGGCCGCGTGGCGATCCGGTTGTGCGCCCAAAGCAGCGCTTCGCCGTCAATGTTCTCCTTCAGGAGTTCCTCACGCATCATCAGCCCAAGATTGCGCCGAGACCGCCGCCAGGGCTCATCAGCCGCCTTGTAGACGATGTGACGCAGGTCGTTCAGACGGCCCGGTTGAGCCGGCTTCGCCTGCTGCAGCCAGAGCTCTCGGGACTCGCCGCCACGCCATGCGCGCGTCGTGAATCCGAGAATCTCGACCTTCACCGCACAGCGCTCCAGCGTGCGGCCCAGGATGTCCGCACACATGGCTGCAATTGTGATCGAACGACCGCGCATCGAGCCTGAGCTGTCGATCAGCAGCGAGACCACCGTGTCGCGGAACTTCATGTCCTGTTCCTGCTTGAACGCGAGCGCGTGGAACGGGTCGATGATGATGTTGGGCAGGCGCGACGTGTCGAGCATGCCCTCCTCGAGGTCAAACTCCCAGGTGCGGTTCTGCTGTGCCATCAGTTTGCGCTGCAGACGATTGGCCAGCTTAGAGATGACGATCTGCGAGTTCTGGAGGTGTTTGTCGAGCACGCCGCGCAGCCGCTCGAGTTCCTGAGGCTCACACAACTCGTGGGCGTAGACGATCTCATCGAACTGGGTCGTGAACGCTTTGTAGTCAGATTCTCGCGGACGCTCCCAGCTCTTCTCGCCGAACGCGTCCGGAGGTGAGCCCGCCTCGTCCTCCTCACCCTCGGCCTCAGTCAGCTCCATGGAGTCCATATCGACGGGGACTTCGCCCTCAATTGCATCGGTGAGATCGGCGTCGCCCGCCATCTCGTCATCAGGACCCTGTTCACCCGCTTCCGGGTCGAACTCCTCTTCGTCCTCCTCGGCGTCTTCGTTCTCGGCGTCGTCGGACTCCTGGCCCCACTCATCCGTGAGGCCAAGCGAGGAAATCATGTCGTGGATCGCGCCGCTGAACTGCTCCTGGTCGTACATCAGGTCTTCGAGACCGTCGAGGGTGTTACCCACGCGCTCCTCGATGTAGTCCCGCCAAAGATCCAGTACGACTTTTGCACTGTCGGGAACCGGTTCGCCGGTGACCTTTTCGCGCACCATGAACCCCACGGCCTCACCAAGGGGCGCTTGACTCGGATCCGTCAGATCCTGGTAGCGATGGTTCTGACAGTGCTGCTCGAGCGCGGCGTTCAGATTGTCGCCAACCCCCTTCATGAGGTAGGAGCCGATACACGCGAGGCGCGCTTCCTCTACGCGGTCGAAGACGTCCTGCGCGATTCCCGACCGGGGCCGGTGACGCCGGTGGAATCCTTCGTCGTGATATCGAACCGACAGCGCAAACTGATCGGTCGTTCCACGCAGAGCCGCCAGACCCTCTTCGTCCACACCGGACTCAGGTAGCGGAACCCGCGCGCGATTGCCCTGCAAATAGGGCTTGCCGCGACCGAAGGTCACCTGCAGTTCATCGTCGCCGGAGATCGCCCGCATCGTGGACGTCACCGCCTGTTTGAATACTTCAGTCGGATCGTCGTATTGGGACACGATCCACCCCCTTCAGGTTAGAGGTTAGGCGAGCACCACATTGGCGCTGGATTCGGGCAACTCTTCGCCCATGCAACGCTGGTAGTACTCCGCGACGATCGCTCGTTCTGTCTCATCACACTTGTTCAGGAACGTCATCCGGAATGCAAAGCCGAAGTCGTCGAAGATGCGGGCGTTCTCAGCCCACATGATCACGGTCCGCGGAGACATGACAATCGAAATGTCACCGTTGATGAATCCCTGTCGGGTCAGTTTCGCAACCGACACCATGTTGGCAATGGTCTTCTTCGCAACGTCCGGCACCTTCGCCTGCACGATCGCCACTTCATTCTCGTGCGGGAGATAGTTGA
Organism: Gammaproteobacteria bacterium; assembly: GCA_002728675.1. Classification (GTDB taxonomy): domain Bacteria; phylum Pseudomonadota; class Gammaproteobacteria; order Pseudomonadales; family Azotimanducaceae. Next base: position 4,316 of record PBVL01000014.1, on the reverse strand, counting down.
GTGTCGTCACGACGTTCCAGCGGTCCATCTGCCCCTGGTTGATCTGCTGCGTACCGTGGTACAGACCGGTCGGGTCGCCGAGACCAACCGTGTTGGTTGTGGCAAACAGGCGGAACGACGGATGTGGCTGGATTACCTTGCTCTGGTCGAGCAGGGTCAGCTTGCCTTCCACCTCGAGGACACGCTGAATCACGAACATGACGTCCGGCCGGCCGGCATCGTACTCGTCGAATACGAGTGAGCACGCGCGCTGCAGTGCCCACGGCAGCAGGCCTTCCTTGAACTCGGTGACCTGCTGACCGTCCTTCAGGACGATCGCGTCCTTGCCAACCAGGTCGATCCGGCTGACATTGCTGTCGAGGTTGATCCGGATGCAGGGCCAGTTGAGGCGCGCGGCGACCTGCTCGACGTGGGTCGACTTGCCCGTACCGTGATAGCCCTGAATCATGACTCGCCGGTTGTGTGCATAGCCCGCCAGGATGGCCAGCGTCGTCTCTTCATTGAAGAGATAGCTGTCATCGATGGCCGGCACGTGCTCAGAAGCTTCCGAGAACGCGGGTACGGTCATGTCGCGATCGAGGCCAAACACCTCGCGCACGTCTACTGTGGTGTCGGGGATCCCGGAGCCGTCGAGGGCCCCTGCTGCATCTGCCATGTCACAACCTGCTTGATGTCGCTCGTTGTCATTGAATGTGTCGCGGACGTCACGGCAGCGCTTTCACGCGGAAGGCACGCCAGGACCTGAACTTCGATCAATAACCACCCAACGGCGGTGCGTCCGGCCGGCGCATGGAGAGGTAATCGAGGTCCGACGGGTGCGACGCTGCCCGGCGGACGCGCCAATATAGCGGGTAATCCTCCCGATTTCCATGTAGAGGACGGTGTGCGGCGAGCGCGGGACGCCCTGCAATCAGACGTCGCGACGAATGACCGGCACGGGCTCGGCGAGCCCTAGATCGAGGCCGCCAAGCTCGACGACCAGCCCTTCGAGTTCCGTCCACGGGTCGCCGACGGCAAGACCTTTGACCCGGCTGTCGATGTGGTACAAGCGCTCGGCCAGCGCCTGCGCCGATTCCGCGGTGTGACGGCCAAGGGCACGCGTCATGATGCCCTGCCGCTTGGGAAACACCCGGTACTTCTTCATCAGGCTGGCAGGACTCGCACCGTTCGACCGCTCGATCGACATCGCCGCGAGTGAACGCACCTCCCGTGCGAGCATCCCCGTCAACGCGAGGATCTCAGCCCCTTCCTGTCGCAGTCCCCGGACGATCCGCAGGGAGCGCGCCACATCACCCTCGAGCGCGGCGTCAATCAGTCTGAACACGTCGAATCTCGAACTGTCTGACACGCCCCCCAGGACGGTCTCGGCATCGACATGTCCATCACCCTGCGTGAGGCGCAACCGCTCGATCTCCTGGACGGCCGCCAGCAGATTGCCTTCCAGACGTTCGGCGAGGAGCTCGACCGCGTCCTGATCAGCCTGCAGGCCAGACGCGCGCAGGCGGCTGTTCAGCCATCCGGGAAAGTCCTTGCGCTCGAGCGGCCAGATCTGCACGACCACACCGGCCCCGTCGAGGGCCTTGTACCACTTGGTCCGCGTCGTCGAGCCGTCGAGCCTCGGAGTCGTCAGGAGCATCACGGTGTCAGCGGACAATTGGCCGGCAAGCGACGTGAGCGCCTTGCCACCCTTGTCTCCCGGCTTCCCGGTCGGCAGGCGCACGTCCAGCAGCTTGCGGTCACCAAACAGGGACATGCTGCCAACGCTGAACAGCAGCGGATCCCAGTCGAAGCCCCGACCCTCGGCGTGGAACACTTCGCGTTCGGTGAAACCGTTGTCGCGGAGGTGCGCGCGGATGCGATCGGTCGTCTCCTGCACCAGGAGCGGTTCATCGCCGCTGACGACATAGAGGGGCGCTATCCGCTTTTCGAGATCAGCCTGGAGCTTTTCAGGATATACGCGCATGTCTCTCGCCTTGCCTGCATGCGCGCAGGGGTTCAGCCAGCCTGCCGCGCACGCGTTTCCACTCGCCGCAGAATACGGGAAGCAAGTTCGCGCCGCATTTCGCCGCGTACGCGCTCCTCTTCCTCGTTGGTCGCCTGCAGACTGCCCGGGTCGAAAGCAAACGTCCGCGCGAGCCGGAGAATCACCGGCCCGTCGAGCGGGTTGCCTGACGCATCGAACAGGCTGAGCGTGATTTGGAGGTTGAGCTCGTATTCCGCCACCTGAACGCGGCTCGAGGAACTAAGGGCCCGTCGGGTGTTGCGCTCGCCGCTGAGTTCGACATGGTACGGCGCGGCGCCCGGTGCCACGACCTGCACGTCCGACTCGCCCAGCACCTCGCGCAGGGCGGCATCGAAGGGCCCGTAGGCATCGGCGACAGACAGCGAGACCGTCGCAAGCGAACTCTCGGTCGCGAGGCCCCGCAACTGGAACCCGCAACCCGACACCAGCAGTGTCGCGACCAGCAGGCCAACCGCGATGTGCACTCGCCGACCGCCTCGAATCATCCAGCGACCACGAAGTTCATGAGCTTGTTGGGGACATGGATCACCTTGCGGATCTGCTTGCCTTCCAGGAACTTCGCGACGTTTTCATTCGCCTTGGCCACGTCGCCGACCTGGTCTTCCGATGCGTCGACCGTGACCTCCACCCGCCCCCGGAGTTTGCCGTTGACCTGCACGGCAACTTCCACGGAGTCACGCACGAGTGCGGCGTCGTCGTGGCGCAGCCAGGCGGCATCTTCGAGTTGCTCCCCCGTCAGGCGCGGCCACAGGGCGTGGGCAATGTGCGGCGTGATCGGCGACATGAGCAACACGGCGGCGGACAGCGCTTCGTGCCGTACCGCACGGCCCTGGTCGGACTGATCGTCGAATCGGCTGACCTCGTTCATCAGCGACATCACGCTCGATATGACCGTGTTGAACGTCAACCGGCGCCCGTAGTCGTCCGTCGCCTTTGCGATCGTCTCGTGTGTCGTGCGCCGGATCGCGCGCTGATCGTCATTCAGCGCAGACGCGTCGAGTTCGGGTACTGAGCCGTCTGCAAGATGTGCGGCAACGCTGTTCCACAGCCGCGTCCGCAGCCAGCGCTCCGCCGACTCAACGCCGTGCTCGGACCACTCGAACGAATGCTCCGGCGGCGCCGCGAACATCATTGCCATGCGCACGGCGTCGGCGCCGTGCTTGTCGAGCAGTTTCTGAGGGTCACCGGCATCGCCAGCCGACTTGGACATCTTGGTGCCGTCCTTCAGCACCATCCCAAGCGCAAGCAGGTTCGTGAACGGCTCGTCCCCTTCGACAAAACCCTCGTCACGCAGCACGCGGTAGAAGAAGCGCGCGTACAGCAGATGGAGAATTGCGTGTTCTTCGCCGCCAACGTAGTGATCGACCGCGCCCCAGTATTTGGCACGCTCGTCGAGGATCCCGCCCGCATGGTCGCTGCTCGCGAACCGCGCGGCGTACCAGGACGACTCCATGAACGTATCGAACGTATCGGTTTCACGAACAGCGGCCCCGCCGCACTCGGGACAGGAGGTGTTGTACCACTCCGGAATTTTCGTCAGCGGCGACGTGACACCTTCGAACTCGACGTCCGTTGGGAGCACCACAGGCAGGTCCTCTGCGGGCACGGGCACAGCGCCACAGGCCTCACAGTGAATCACGGGGATCGGGCATCCCCAATACCGCTGGCGCGAGACACCCCAGTCGCGCAGGCGATAGTTCGTCTGCTTCTCTCCCAGCCCCTTGTCGCCAAGGGCGCCCGCAAACGCGTCAAATGCGGCCTCGAACGCGAGCCCGTCGAACTCACCCGAGTTGACGCACACGCCTTTATCGACAAACGCGGCCTGTTCGAGATCACACTTGGTGGAACTGCCTGGCGCAGGTGCGATCACCTGGACGATCGGCAGCCCGTACTTGCGCGCAAACTCCCAGTCGCGCTGGTCGTGGCCAGGCACCGACATCACCGCGCCTGAGCCGTACTCCATCAGGACGAAGTTGCCGACCCAGATGGGGATGTCTGCTCCCGTCAGCGGATGCTGAGCCGTGAGGCCGGTAGGCATCCCCCGCTTTTCCATCTTCGCCATATCCTCTTCGGCAACCTTGACCTGGCTGACCTCCTCGACGAACTTCGCAAGTTCCGGGTTCCCTGCCGCGGCCTGCGCGGCGAGCGGATGCTGCGGAGCGACAGCGATGTAGGTCACACCCATCAGCGTGTCCGGCCGCGTCGTGTAGACGGTCAGGCCGTCCGCACCGTTACGCGGGAACGTCAGTTCGACCCCGTGGGAGCGGCCGATCCAGTTGCGCTGCATGATCTT
>PBVL01000248.1 GCA_002728675.1 Gammaproteobacteria bacterium | reverse complement strand
AGAAATAGCGGTCCACTGAGTTAACCGAGCGAACGACTCGGGAGGGTTCAAGTGCTGACCATTGGCTCGCTGTGCTCTGGAATTGGTGGCCTCGACTTAGCTGTCGAACGCCACTACGGGGCGACCCTGGCATGGCACTCAGACATCGACAAACAATCGAATCAAGTCATGCAGCGCCACTGGCCCGACGCTCTCGGGATCGGCGACTTCACAGCAATCGACCCAAAAACACTTCCAGCGATTGACCTGCTGAGCTGCGGCTTCCCATGCCAACCCGTGTCGACCGCTGGCCTGCAACTCGGAGTCAACGATGAGCGCTGGCTGTTCGACGACATTGTCGAGTTCGTCGGCAATTTAAGACAACCCCCGAAAGTAATGGTCTTTGAAAATGTCCAAGGATTTCTCAGTAACGATCACGGCAACACCGCTCGACGAGTATTTGGGCAAATTGCCTCAATGGGCTATTTGCTCCGCTACGGAGTGGTCAGAGCTAGCGATGCCGGAGCACCTCACCGAAGAGCGAGATGGTTCGGTCTTGCCACGCTTGATGCCAACACCAGTCGCCCGCGACTACAAAGACATTGGCCCCGGCGTGAACTACAAGAGGATCTCGAAACGTCGAGGACTTGCTGGCGTGATTATGCACGAGCTGTCCGCCATTGGGAATCAGTCATAGGCAGACCAGCACCCTCTCCAACATTTCTCGACTCGTACAAAAAACCAAATCCTGCCTTCATCGAATGGATGCTCGGATACCCCAAAGGCTGGATCACTGATGTCATCCACGATCGAACTGGACCCTATCGCCTCTTAGGAAATTCAGTCTGCCCACCACAGGCGGAACTGGCGCTGGACCTGCTCGATGTTTAGCTGCATTTCGATCGTCATTGCAGTCTGTGGCTTCGGNCTATCGGTTCAGAACGAACCAGTCGAAGCGCAGCTGGGATGGTCACCATCCCCACGAACTGCTCAGCTCATGGAGATCGAAGAGCTGATCTGTCACTCTCGATGGGAGTGGGATTGTGAAGAGGCTAGGGCTGTCGCTTATTGCGAGAGCTGGCTGAAGCCTCACATCGTTCGGCGCAATACCAACGGCACCTACGATCACGGCCTCTTTCAAATCAACTCCGTTTGGCAGCCGGCCACGCCTGAAGTCTGGAGCGACATCCTCGACCCTNNAACGAACGTCGANGTCGCNCACCACATCTGGCTCACTGGNGATCGCTCNTGGCGATTCTGGNNNTGCCANCCATAANAACTCAGCCTCCCAAAGGAGGCCACNATGTCTCGACCTAAACCTGCTGATACTCGAACGGGTCACACAACGACCCTCCCCGAGTTCAGGCCGAATCCCGTCGCAGTCGAAGCTCCTGATGCTCCCCCGAGTCTGAAGACTCACGGAAAGCACCTCTGGGCGGCTCTATGGGATGCAGGGAGGAACTTCTATCAACCAGCCACGGACTCTCTCGTCCTAGAGCGCTACTGCAATCTCCAAGAACGCAGGAGAGAGCTGCTCGACGTCATAGAGAACGAGGGCTGGATGACAATCGGATCGACAGGTCAAACTGTCGCTCATCCAGCTGCAAAATTGCTATCTGAAGTAGAGGGACGACTGTCCCCTCTCGAAGATCGCNTGGGNCTCAANCCTGAGTCCCGACTGCGGCTCGGNATCTCCTCGGTCGAGCATCAATCAAAGCTCGANGCCTTCCTCTCAAAGATGGGAGGCGCTAACGCCTGAGGAGGCACCATGCCCAGCTGGGGACCACTAGGACAGCAAGTTTTNAATCGCACCTATTCAAGGCCCACAGCTGAGGGATCGGAGAGCTGGCANCAAACAGTCAGCNGAGTCGTCGAGGGCAACCTCGATCTCGTCGATGCCCAACACATAGAACCACTCGAAGCGACGAACCTGGCTCGCCACTTCGAGAACTTCTCAGCGCTCCCAGCTGGTCGGCATCTCTGGGTCTCGGGAGTCCCAGGTCGNCAGTTCCTCTTCAACTGCCACAGGTCAGGCTTCGGCCCGAACTTGGCGGATCACTTCTGCTTCACGTTCGACGAGCTGATGAAAGGTGGCGGAGTCGGGAGCAATTACTCGGACTCATATCTCGAAAAGTTCCCCTCCCCTGCTGGCAGGGTCGAGCTGGCTGTGATGGTCACTCCTTCCCATCCAGATCGAGATGAGTTCGCCCACCATCTCGTCCCCTCCCTGCGAGATGGTGAGGTCTACAAAGTCCCCGACTCCCGTCAAGGCTGGGTCGAGGCACTTCGTCGAGTCATCACCCTCTTCGAGGATGGTGGCGGCTACATCAACATCGACGTCTCAGACGTTCGNCCCCGAGGCGAGCCGATCNTGGGATTCGGTGGCACAGCATCAGGNCCAGGACCACTGGTCGAGATGCTCGTCGGAGTCTCCGACATTCTCAACGACAANGCAGGCAGAGACCTCAACAGTCTCGACGTCATGGAGATCGATCACCAGATCGCCAGCTGCGTCGTCGCTGGGAACGTCAGACGCTCAGCTCGAATGAGCATCAAGCACTGGAACGATCCCGACATCTTTGACTTCATCAGCTGCAAGTCAGACCCNAATGAACACTGGTCCACGAACATCTCAGTCGAGATCGACGCACTGTTCCTCGACAGAATCCGAACAGCTGGACCAAACCANGCNAAAGCAGTCTTCGAGGCAGTCGTCGANGGCATGATCGCTAANGGCGANCCTGGCTTCTACAACTCACAGCTCGCAGCTGTCGGAGAAGTCGGCGANGTTCGCTCNANNAANCCNTGNGGNGAGATCGCNNTNGANGACTTCGAGCCATGCAACCTCGGNCACATCAANCTCGCAGCTCACGGCACAGACGTCGTCGGAGCAGCTGAAGCAGCTCGACTGATGACCAGGTTCCTGATCCGAGCAACCTTCGGCGACGTAGAGAACCATCGGCAACGAATGGTCCTCGATCGCAATCGACGAATCGGAGTCGGACTCTTCGGAGTTCAAGAATGGGCAGCAGCTCACGGCATCCCCTGGTCAGACATAGCAAGCAGTCGAGAGCTGGCAGCTTTTCTCTGCACAATGTCCGAAGTGGTCGAAGCTGAAGCCGACGCCTACTCCAAAGAGCTAGGCATCCCTCGACCAATCAAGACCAGGACAATCGCACCGACTGGAACGATCGCCAAACTCCCAGGAGTCACTGAAGGAATCCATCCGATCTACGCCAGGCACTTCGTTCAAAGAATTCGCTACGCCCAAAACGATCCCATGCTTCAAGTCGAGATCGACAAAGGACGCCACGTCGAAGACTGCATCTACACCGCAGGCACCGCAGTCGTCTCAGTCCCCACTCGCAATGCCATCCTCGACAAGTTCGACCAAGAGCTGATCGAGGACGTCTCTGAGATCCACATCGACGATCTCTTCAGAGTCCAGGCATTCTTTCAGCAACACTGGGCCGACAACGCTGTCAGCTTCACAGCCAACATCGACCCAGACACCAAAGCCGAAGAGCTGAGCAGCGTGCTCGGCAAATGGCTCGAACACCTCAAAGGCACAACGGTCTTCCCAGATCTATCAAGACCCCAGTCGCCCTATGAGCGAATCGACGCCACAACATTCGAGGAGCTGACAGCTGGCTCAGCTGTCGAGACAGGGCAGGACTTCGACGAATGTGCAAACGGAGCCTGCCCCGTTAGGTGAGGAACAATGAACACCCAAGGCGACCAGGTCTGCGATTTCATCGAGACCTTCCTGACGCTCGGAGGTTCGTTCTATGGCGAACCGTTCGAGGTGCTCGACTTTCAGCGAGACATCATTCGAGACGTCTACAAGACCGACGCAGATGGTCGTCGAATGCACAGGACCTATCTCCTCGGACTACCAAGAAAGAACGCAAAGACAACTCTGGCAGCAGCCCTCGGAGTGTTCCACCTAGTAGCGGATCAAGCCGACAAAGCTCCCGTCGCAATAGCGGCAGCTGGTGACAGACAACAGGCTCGACTCGTCTTCGACGAAGTTCGACGAATGATAACGATGTCACCAGATCTCGCTGAGGTCTGCGACGTTTACCGCTCCGAGATCAGATGCAACCTCAACGGAGGCATCTTTCGAGTCGTCTCAGCTGACGCAGGACTACAGCAAGGCCTGAACCCGAGCTTCGTCGTCGTCGACGAGTACCACGTCCACAAGACCAAAGACCTCTTCGACGCTTTGACACTCGGCTCAGCGACCAGATCACAACCACTCACCCTGGTCATCTCCACAGCTGGCTTCGACCTCGAATCCCCACTCGGTGAGCTGTACCGCTACGGACGGCAGATCGAAACAGGAGAGAAAGTCGATCCGAGCTTCGGCTTCACCTGGCATGGACCAGGAGACGACGAAGACTTCGACCCAGCTGATCGAGCTGCCTGGGCAAAATTCAATCCAGGCTGGGATCACTTTCTTCAGCACGAAGAGATGGAATCAGCTCAGCTGCGAACCCACGAAGCAGCCTTCATCAGGTATCGGCTCAACGGCTGGACAAAGTCCGAGACAGCGTGGCTCCCCTCGGGAGTCTTCGAGAACCTCGGCAGCGACAGACGACTCACAGCTGGCGAACGAGTAGTCCTCGGCTTCGACGGAGCCTGGCAAAACGACTCCACAGCTCTAGTCGCCTGCTCAGTCGACGAACCTCGACATCTCGAAGTCATAGGACTCTGGGAAAAGCCTGACGGATCTCCACACTGGAGAACCCCGATCAACGAAGTCAAAGAAACAATCAACGAAGCCTTTCAACGCTTCACAGTTCTCGAACTAGCAGCTGACCCCTGGCGCTGGGAGCAAACTTTGCAAGAGCTGAGCGACGAAGGTCTCCCTGTCGTCGAGTTCTCCACCAACTCAGTCCAGCGAATGACCCAAGCAACTCAGCTGGCCTATGACGCAATCATCGACGGAGCTGTCTCTCACAACGGAGATCCAGCTCTCATCAGACACTTCTCAAACGCTGTCCTCCGAGAAGACCCTCGACGAGGCTCACGCCTGGTCAAAGATCGAAGAGGCAGCACCAGAAAGATCGACCTCTGCGTCGCATCAGTCATCGCTCTCCACCGAGCCACGTTCTACAGAGACAGCGAACCTCAACCAGAGACTCAGCTGCTCGTGATCTAGGAGCTGCCATGCCGTACAGCATCGAGACAGACCATCCCGACTGCTCAGGCTGGGCAGTAACGAAGAACGACGACGGCGCTCTCATGGGCTGTCACGAAACAGAAGAAGACGCCAACGCCCAGCTCACAGCTCTCAACATTGCAGAGACAGAGGACTATCAGCGACAAGTGGTGCTCATCTATGGGCCACCGTGTGCTGGGAAGTCCGAACTGGCTCAACAAATGGCAGAGCGTGGCGACCTGATTCTCGACCGAGACGCAATCCACTCATCACTGTCGAATCTTTCAATGCACGATCACGATCCAGCTGTCACAGCAGCTGTCGAGGCCAGCTGGAACGCTCTGCTCCGATACGTTCCAGACCACAACGGCTCGGTCTACATCGTCACAGGAGCACCCACCAGGAACCAGCGTCGAGAGCTGGAACACCTCACAACCTCTCTCCGTCTCGTCTACGCAGACCGAGACACCTGCAAAGCCAGAGCCAAAGATGTCAGACCTCCCAGCTGGGACAACTACATCGACGAATGGCATGACCTCTATGAACCAGAGCTTCACGATCGGAGCGACTCCATGAACATCGAACGACGCACCGCCACCGAAGGCGTCGAGCTGCGAGAAGAAGGCGACACTCTGACAGCTGTCGGCTACGCAGCTGTCTTCGAGCAGACATCACAAAACCTCGGAGGCTTTGTCGAGCGAGTAGCTCCTGGGGCCTTCCGCAAAACTCTCCAAGAAGCAGACGTCCGAGCCCTCTTCAATCACGAAGCCGACCACCTTCTCGGTCGCAAGTCCTCAGGGACTCTGCGAATGATGGAAGACGACAAAGGTCTCCGCTACGAAGTCGACCTCCCCAACACCACACTCGGACGAGACGTCGGCGAGCTACTCCGTCGAGGCGACATCACAGGCAGCTCCTTCGGATTCCGAACCATCGGCGACGAATGGATCGAGACCGACGACGGCTACCCACTGAGACGACTCACAGAAGTCGCTCTCCGAGACGTCGGTCCCGTCACGTTCCCTGCTTACACCCAGAGCGAAGCGTCTCTCCGTTCTCTAGCAGAGAGCCGAGACCTCGACCTCGACGCATTAGTCCAGGCAGCTGAGGCCGACGAACTACGAACAATTCTCCAAGACGAGCCAGAAGAAGCCGACATCGAGCCGAGCAGCCCTCACTCGACCGGCATTCCTCGCTCCTCTTTTATCCGCTGACCGGCGAAACCATCAGCACCCCTTACCCCTTCAACTCTTAGAGGTTCCTATGACCCCCCAAGACATTCAGGCAGCTTTTGAAGCTCGCCAGTCGGCGGTCGCTTCACTTCGGGAACTCGCTGACGAGACACAAGGCCGCGACATGAGCGCTGAGGAGACTCAGACGTTCGAGCGCCAAAATGACGAGATCGACGCCCTCGATGCTCGCATTCAAAGTGGTCTTAAAGAGATGGAACGCGAAGCGAAGGCCACCGAGGCCATCGAACAATTCCGCGCTCTGTCCCACGTCACCGAGCCAACCGAAGCAGCTGTCGCTCCTTCAACCAGTGACGAAGATCTCTTTCGTCAACTCCTCAACGGCGAGATCCGTTCCTTTGAATCCAAAGGTGAAAAGCGTGACCTCACCGAGGGCAGCGCCACAGCTGGTGGCAACCTTGTCACCTCGACTCTCTACGATCGAGTCATCGACAAGTTCACAGAAGAAGGCGTAGCTCTCGCAGCTGGCGCAACTCTTCTGGAAACAGCTTCTGGCGAAGACATGCTCGTCCCCACTGTGACTGGCTACTCCACTGGAGCGCTCGTCGCTGAAGGTGGCGCCATCAGCGAATCTGACCCAGCCTTCGGACAATCCACGATCAGCGTCTACAAGTACGCAGCGATCGTCGAAGCCAGCTCCGAGCTGATCGAAGACAATGGCGTCGGATCATTCAACGTCCTCAACTTCGTCGCCGATCAAGGTGGCGCAGCTGTGGCTCGGGCTCTCTCAGCAGCATGGACCGCAGGTTCAGGCAGCTCACAGCCCAACGGCTATGACAACTGCACCGCAGGCGTCACCGCTGCATCAGCCACGGCGATCACCGCCAACGAGCTGATCGACCTTCAGCACAGCATCACCGCTCCCTATCGGATCGGCGCTGCCTGGGCGATGAACGACAGCACCCTCAAAGCTGTCAGGAAACTCGTCGACTCCAACGGACAATACGTCTGGCAACCAGGACTTCGAGTCTCGAACCCTGACGAACTGCTCGGCGCTCCCGTCTACACCGACACCAACATGGAAGAAATCGCTACAGGCAAGAAGACTGTCGTCTACGGCAACTTCACTCGTGGCTACTTCTGTCGAATTGCTGGCGGAGTTCGAGTCGAATCCTCAAATGCTCCAGCCTTCACCACCGACCTGATCTCCACCAGGTTCATCGTGCGAGGCGGCGGCAACATCATCGACACCAACGCCCTCAGGCACCTGGTTCAGGCCTAACCCTGACCCATCCTGTCGAGAACGCTCAGGGGCTACTCCTCGGCCCCTGGGCTTCTCGGCCTAGTTCTCATCACCTGGAAGGACTCCATGAAGATCAAAATCCTCGAATCCATCTCAGCTGTCCACGGCAGCTTCTCTCCTGGGGAGATCACCGACTGGCCTGACGCCAAAGACGCCAAAAGACTCATCGAAGCTGGCGTCGCTGAAGCAGCTGGAGGATCAACTCGATCAAAGAAGAAGGTCGAGACCGCCAAGGAGACCGACTCGGTCGAAACTGCGACTGAATAAAGGAGCGCCCCGTGGCCTATTACGCAGTCCCCTCATCGGAGTCGGCGCTCATACAACGCAGCTCAGCTGAGGATCTCTCGGTCACGTTCTATTCGGGCGAGACCGCTGGTGACGCTGACGGAGCTGTCACCATCGGCATCACCGACGCTGAAGGATCAACAGTTGTCGCCTCAGGCACAGCTACCACCTCAGCTGGCTCTGGCGTTTACACCTACACCCTCGCAGCTCAGACAGACCTCAGCGAGCTGACAGCCACCTGGAGTGGCACGTTCGGCTCGAATGCGATGGAGTTCACAACCCAGCACGAAGTGATCGGTG
>PBVL01000074.1 GCA_002728675.1 Gammaproteobacteria bacterium | reverse complement strand
GCGCAGTCGCGCGAGATTCTCCTGAAGTGAGACAAGGCGCTCTGCGCTCACGTCGACCGCCGTGACCAGGGCCCCCCGTTCGAGCAGATGGGTGGTCTTGCCGCCGGGGGCGGCGCAGACATCGAGCACGCGCTTGCCCGCCAGATCGCTGAGCAAAGGCACTGCCAGTTGAGACGATTCGTCCTGGACCGTGCAGCGACCTGCCTTGAACCCCGGCAGGTCGACCGCGCGGACCGCTTCATCGATGCGGAGTCCGCTCGTCGCATGCGCGCAGGGTGTTGCCGCAATGTTTGCCGCGCGGAGAACCGATCCATACTCGTCGCGACTGCCCGCCAGGGTGTTGACGCGAACCGTGAGCGGACCCGGCTCTGCGTTTGCGGCGACGATCGTGGACGTATGATCAGGCCAGTCCGTGCGGAACTGCCTGAGCAGCCAGGACGGATGACCGTGCACCGCGTCGTCCTCCGCGAGCGCGGCGTCCAGCGCCTCGCGTTCACGAAGGTAGCGCCGGAGCGTCGCGTTCAGCAGACCGGTCGCCCAGGACTTCTTCAGGGTCCGCGCGAGTTTGACCGTTTCCTGTACTGCGGCGTGGTCGGGGGTGCGCATGTGGCGGATCTGATACAGACCCATCAGCAGCGCGACACCCACGTCCGTATGTTTGCGGGGAAGGGGTTTGCTGAGCAGTTGCCCCCGCAGCCACTCGAGTGCCGTGATCTGTCGCAGCACACCCAGCGCGAGGTTTGCGGCGCGCGGCTGCGGGATTTCGCGCAGGCGATGTCCAGCCATGACATCCATGAGTGCACGGTGTGCGAGGTCCAGATCGTTCACGGCCGCAGCACCGGTCAACGGGCGGACGGCGTGTCGAAACGCGCGCCGGCGGCGAACATCGCCCCACGGGAGTTGAGCGCGTCGGCGGCGGTGATGACGCGACCTTTGCCGACCGGAAGCTGCAGGGATCGAATGACGACGGCGCCGTCGCCGGCGGCGACACGGATGCCCTGTTTGGACGATTCGAGGATTTCGCCGGGAGCTGCCGCGTGGTCGGTCGGCACTACCTCGACCTGCCAGAGCTTGAGGCGCATGCCGTCGATGGACGCGACGGCGGGCTCGAAGGCCCGGACCGTGCGGGCGACCTCGTCTGCCGCCTGGTTCCAGTCGATGGTGGCCTCGTCCTTTTCGATTTTGCTCGCGTAGGTGACATCGTGCCCGGGCTGGGGGACCGGCTGTGCCGTACCTTGCTCCAGGGTGTCCATGACCGACATCAGCAACGGGGCGCCCAGGGTGGCAAGTTTGGCCTCGAGGCTGGAGGTGGTGTCGCTTGGGGTGATGGGGACGGGTTTGGTCGCGAGGACATCGCCCGTGTCGAGGCCAGCATCCATTTGCATGATGCACACACCCGTTTCCGCGTCGCCGGCGAGTAGCGCGCGCTGGATGGGCGCCGCGCCGCGCCAGCGCGGGAGGAGTGAAGCATGGACGTTCACGCACCCGAGCGTGGGCCAGTCGAGTACAGGTCGGCGGAGAATCTGCCCGTACGCGACCACGATCAGAAGATCCGCGCGCGTAGCGGGGAGGTCCCGGGCCCGCAGTCGCTCGGGCTGCAGCAGCGGCAGATCATGGGCGAGTGCGAGCGCCCTGACGGGGCTGGGGATCGGGCGTTTGCCTCGCTTGCCGGGTCGGTCGGGTTGGGTGATGACAGCTTGGGGAACGCGGCCCGCAGCGATCAGCGCGGACAGATGGCGCGCGGCAAAGTCGGGCGTGCCCGCGAAAACGAACGTCGGCGCCAGGGGTCAGGCCCTCTGCTTCTGCTGTTTGACGAGCTTCTTGCGGATGAGCTGGCGCTTCGTATTCGACAGGTAGTCGACGAACAGTTTGCCCTCCAGGTGGTCCATCTCGTGCTGAATGCAAACCGCGAGCATGCCGTCGGCGTCGAGTTCGAACGCCGAGCCCTCCCGGTCGACCGCTTCGACAGTGATGGCTTCGGCGCGCACCACCGGTTCGTAGAAGCCGGGCACCGAGAGGCAGCCTTCGTTGGTTTCGACCTCTCCTTCGTTCGCCCGGATCGTGGGGTTGATCAGCACGAGTGGACTGTCTTTTTCCTCCGAGACGTCGATGACGATAATGCGCTTGTGGACGTTGACCTGGGAGGCGGCGAGTCCGATGCCGGGCGCCGCGTACATTGTCTCGAGCATGGCGTCCGTCAGGCGCGCGATCCTGCCGTCCACGTTGGCCACGGGTTTCGCCACCGTGCGCAGGCGCGGATCCGGGAACTCCAAAATCTCCAACAGGGCCATGAGGTTTAGTCGGACACCTCTAGTGTTGATCTAAGTTGTATTGCTAAGATTATGATAGTCAACGCAATTTTCAAGCGGAGTCCACGACGCTCGTCGCTCTGGCGGTGACCTGCCAACGGTGGGGGCGCTATTGTACTGGACTTAAGCTCATAGGGATTCAGCGATGGTGAAGTTTCTGCTCGGGATGAATGTACTCGCGCTCGTCTGGACGCATCCGGTCACGGCGGAAGAGCTGTCCCTGAAACCGGGACACCCGGAGCGGTACGTCGGGCAAGTCAGATCGGTTGCTGTTCGGCCCGGGTGACGGGTTCTACGCGCGTGGCAATTGGACGTCCGGAACGTCCGTCTACGGCGTCTTCCGCGAAGGTGCGGTGTACCAGGACCCCGAGAACCGTGAAGTGCTGGGGTTCGAGGCCAGGGAAGTTGGGCTCGCGCGCGTGACCGATCGGCAGAATGATCTCTATACGATGGAGGTCCTGGGCGTCAAACAGGACGTCAGGATCGGTGATCGGCTGCTCCCGACGGAAGAACGTCGGGTGCAGTCGACCTTCCATCCGGTCGCACCGGATCAGACCGTCGAAGGGGAGATCATGACAGTGAGGGGCGGCGTGACACAGGTTGGCCGCCATGATGTCGTCGCGATCAATCGGGGGCTCACTGATGGGCTCGTGGTTGGCAGCGTACTGGCGATCCACAAGCGTGGAGACGTGGTTCGGGATGAACGGAATCGGGACAGGATTCAGCTACCGATCGAGCGGGCGGGAATACTCATAGTATTCCGGCTGTTCGAGCGGATGGCGTACGGCCTTGTCCTCGAAACGGAAGAGCCCCTGCGCGTCGGAGATATCGTTACCAACCCCTGATTTCGGCTGGCGACCCTGTCGGCGGCGCGCCGCGCGCTGCGACAAGGCACGGGCAGCCGCAGCCGGCGAAGCCGACCCCCTGCAACGCTCCCAAAGGGGGCGACCGTGAGGGACGCACTGTATGCGGCCGATCTGTTAGTACACCGCGCACTGCATGCGCAGCCGACCGCCCATCGAGTCCTGTTGGAGGCCTTCGACGACTCGGACGCGATATTGGGCGCTTCGGACGCGGCCCTGACGCTGTCCGGGGTGGACTCGCGTACAGTGCGCGCCTTGCGCGAACGCAGCGCTGACAAGGCGTGGCTGCAGCGCGCACTCGAGTGGCTGCAGGCGCCCGGGCACTCTCTGATCCGCTGGTCAGAGCCCGCGTATCCGCCCCAACTTGCCGTGATCAACGATGCGCCGATGCTGCTCTTCTGTGTGGGTGATGTCGTGACTCTCAGCCGGGATTCGGTGGCCATCGTGGGCCGCCGCGCCGCGACACCCGCGGGACTCGAGGCGGAGGCGCTGTTGGCGCGGGAGCTGGCCTCGGCGGGGTTGTCGATTGTCAGCGGCATGGCGCTCGGGATTGACGCGCAGGCTCAGAGCGCCTTTGTCGAAGGTGGCTTCGGGACGGTTGCCGTACTCGGCACAGGGGTCGATGTGGTGCATCCGAAGCGGCACTCGCGGTTGGCCGACAGAATCTCCGCAACCGGCGTACTCGTTTTCGGAGTTTCCGCTGGGGACGCCGGCGCGTCCCGAGAATTTCCCGCGGCGGAATCGGGTGATCAGCGGGCTCAGCCGGGCCACCCTGGTGGTGGAGGCGGCAGAGAAGAGCGGCACACTCAACACGGCGCGGCTCGCGCTCGAACAGGGGCGTGACGTGCTTGCGATCCCCGGCTCCATCTTCAGTCGCAGAAGTGAAGGCTGCCATGCGCTGATCAGGGACGGCGCGGCACTGGTGCGGACTCCGGCAGATGTTCTGGGTGAACTGGGTGTCCTCGTCGGTCAGGTGGTGCGAAGCGGTGACGAAGGGCCGTTGCCGGACGGCCAGAAGCGTCTTGTGGAGGCGATGCGGGATGCGCCCAGGACGATCGACGAACTTGCGGGGCTCACCGGCCTGTCCCACGCGGTGCTGGCGGCAGCGCTGACCGAGCTCGAGATCGCGGGCAGGGTGCGTACGGAAGGCGCGACGTTTCTGGCGGTATCGACTTAGCAACCCGGCACCTCGACACCATCCGCCGACCGACGTCCGCGGCTGCATCGGTGTTGCCATCCATGCGTTGCACGAAAGGTCCGCAGGCGGTAACGTCCGGTCCCTTTTCCGAGGGAGGAACTCATGGCTGAAGCACCGTTTGTCGCGATCCTGATGGGGTCTGATTCGGACTTGCCGGTGATGGAGTCGACGCGCAAGACTCTGACTGATTTGGGTGTTGCCTACGAGATTCGGATCTCGTCGGCGCATCGAACGCCGGAAGATACGCGCACATACGTCGAAGACGCTGACGCGCGCGGCTGTGCGGCCTTCATTGCAGCCGCGGGGATGGCGGCGCACCTGGCAGGCGCGGTGTCTGCTCACACGGTCAAGCCCGTGATCGGTGTACCGATCGATGCGGGTCCGCTGCAGGGCTTCGACGCCTTGCTCTCGACGGTGCAGATGCCGCCGGGAATCCCGGTCGCCACCGTGGCCATCGGCAAGGCGGGCGCGACCAACGCGGGCTTTCTCGCCGCGCAGATCATCGCCGTCAACGACCCGGCGCTGCGGGCACGTCTGCTTCAGACGCGTGCGGAGAAGGCGGACAGCATCCGGGCGAAGAACGTCGACCTCTAGCTAGAGGCGGCGCGTCTCCCGGCTTTCGGGACCGATCCATGGCAACCCATGCGGCCAGCGAAACGATCCGCGCATGTCTGCGCGTGGGTGGTGTCATCGCCTATCCGACCGAAGGCGTTTGGGGCCTTGGGTGCCTTGCGGGCGCCGAAGCCGCCGTGATGCGGATTCTCGAACTCAAGTCGCGGACCGTGGACAAGGGCCTCATCCTGCTCGGCACGACGGCCGCCCAGTTTGATTCCGTGGCGGTGGGGCTCGCGGCCGCAGTGCCGGAGCCGGATGGAAACCCCGTGACCTGGCTCGTTCCGCACCGCGGCCTGGTGCCGTTCTGGATTCATGGCGGGAGTGACAAGGTTGCTCTGCGACTCACCCGCCACCCGGTTGTCGCCGAACTGTGCGAGAGCGTTGGCGAGCCGCTCGTCTCGACGTCCGCGAACCCTGCGGGCGCCCCACCCGCCATGAGCGAAGAAGAGGTCCGGGAGTATTTCCCCAGCGGGCTCGACGCCATCGTCCCCGGCGCGCTGGGTGGTGCGTCCGGTCCGTCACGGATCGTCGATCTGGAGACGGGTGCCGTGGTGCGACCCGCATGATTCGGCTCGCGGTCATCGGCAAACCGGTCGAACACAGTCGCTCACCCGACATCCACCACGCGTTTGCAGCCGCGCTTGGTCTGGACGTTCGCTACGAGCGCATCCTGGGAACGTCGTTCGTGGACGACTGCAGGCGCTTTTTCGGGGAAGGTGGTGTTGGTCTGAACGTGACCGTTCCGTTCAAGGAGGATGCGTTCGAGCTTGCGGCCACCCGAACGGCGCGGGCGGAGCTCGCGCAGGCCGTGAATACGCTGTATCTGACGCCGGGCGCGGCAGCGGATGCGCTGGCGCTCACCGGTGACACGACGGATGGCGCAGGCCTGGTGGCCGACCTCGAAGCGAATCACGGTGTTGGCCTGCAAGGGCAGCGCGTACTCGTGCTGGGCGCCGGGGGCGCAGTGCGGGGAGTGTTGGATGACCTCGCGGAGGCGGGAGTTGCCAGGATCGATGTCCTCAACCGGACCCACGCCCGCGCGGAGGCGCTTGAAGGGAGGTTTCGACGCGTGCGGGCGGTGACGGTCGATACGGCCGGAGAGGCGTACGACGTGATCATTAACGGCACGTCGACGGGACTCGTGGGCGAGGCACCGGTGCTGCCGGCAGAAGCGGTTGACGCGCAGACCGTTGGCTATGAGATGGTGTATGGGCCCCTGGACACGCCGTTCATGGCCGATCTGCGTCGGCGCGTCGCCGCCCGGCTCGCGGACGGCCTGGGGATGCTGGTGGAGCAGGCGTCCCGGTCGTTCGAGATATGGACCGGTGCGCGACCGGACACCGGTCCCGTGATCGCGGAACTGCGGGTGGCGCTTGGCTACGGAAGCTGACACGCCGAGGCGCAGGTTCATCGCGGGCGCGAGATGTCCCGAATGCGGCGCAGAGGATCGAATTGTGACCTTCGAAGCGCNNGGCACGCCGGTCATGGAATGCGTGGACTGCGGTTACCGGCGTTCCGAGGCCCAATTGATTGCACGAATGAGTCCNGGCGAAGATCTTTAGNGAGACTGGCGCGACAGCTGGCGATGGTCAGTAGGGGCTGCCGGGCAGGCGGAACCCGTCCTTCCCCGNGAGGNATTGCACGGGTGCGTCATCCAGCGCCNGCTCTTCGGCACCCAGTCTGTGCAGGCGTACCGGGTCNAGCTTCGCGTTGTTGAGACGTCGCGCAACNATCGCTGCATTGATGATGGCGGCCGTGGCCACGTCGTCCAGGGTGTTGCCGGTCTCGTCGCCGAGCGCACCGTGGATCAGGACGTTGGCCGTCATCATCTCGACGCTGGTAACCGGTACGCCGACCAACTGAACGGCAATCTCGTCGATGCNTTCCGCGGTCCGGTTGACGACGAACGCGGCACCCAGGAGGTCGATCGTGGCCTGGTGGGGGTTGGCGTCCTGATTGGCGACCACGGCGCGAAAAAACTCGAAGGCGGCCGACGCCGACGCGTCGATTCGCGTGATGCCGCTCGCGGACAGTCGGGCTGGNATGGTATCGGCGCACTGCACGTAGGCGTTGACGAAGCGCGCGTGATGCGGCCCGGGCGGCTCAGCGAGGGCCGCCGCAAGCAAGCCGGCGGCCGCCCCGGCATCGAATCGCGCAAGCGGGTTTGCGTCAGTGGCAGGACCGCTCAGTCTGTCCCGGGTCGCATCGATCATGACCCGACCATAGCCAAGGCGGCATCGGTTGGGAACCCATCGACCGTGTGAATTCTGCACCCTTCACGGGACGTTTTCGGTGCTTCTTTCCGGCGATTTGGGTAGTATGGCGGGCTGCCGGAAACCTCGCGTCAATGAACTCGATTTCAGCGACAGACAGCGCCGCCACCTGGCGCGACTACCTCGAAATGTGCAAACCCCGCGTGGTGTTGCTCATGCTCCTGTGTGCGGTCGTGGGCATGTTTCTGGCAACCGATGGCATGGTCCACTGGGAAGTACTGCTGTTCGGCACGGTTGGCATTGCCCTCGTGGCGNGTTCCGCCGCGGCGCTCAACCACCTGATCGACTTCCAGATCGACGCCCGGATGGCGCGGACCAGAAACAGGCCCGTCGCACAGGGGCGCGTGTCTGTGATGCACGGGGCGATCTTTGTCGCCATCACCGGAATCGCCGGCCTNGCCATCCTCGCGGGGCTCGTCAACCCGCTGACCGCGTGGTTGAACCTCGCGTCCTGGATCGGGTATGGCCTGTTCTACACCCTGTACCTCAAGCGAGCGACAGCGCAGAACATCGTCATCGGCGGTTTGTTCGGGGCGGCCCCGCCGCTCTTTGGCTGGACTGCCGTGACGGGCCAGATCGAACTGGGTGGCGTGTTGCTCGTCCTCATCATCTTTGCGTGGACACCTCCCCATTTCTGGGCACTGGCGATCGACCGGGTCGAAGAGTACCGCAATGTGGAGATGCCGATGCTGCCGGTGACGCACGGCATCGAGCACACGAAGATTCAGATTCTGATCTATACGCTGCTGACGATCGGTCTGACCCTGGTGCCGTTTTTCATCGGCATGAACGGTCTCGTTTACCTGGTCGCGGCTGTGGGCCTTGGCGCTGGTTTCCTCTACTGGTGTGCACAGCTCCTGATCGGAAAGAACGAACGCGCACCCATGGACACGTTCCGCTATTCGATCTTCTATCTTTCGATGTTGTTCGGAGTGATGTTGATCGACCACTTCCTGTTCCCGGCTGGCACCGAGCTGGCAGCGCAGATTCTGTGACGTGGTAGCGGTAAATCCGGGCAACGAGTCTCGCGGTGCGGACCAGCTTGCTGACTCCCAGTCCCCGCAGGATGACCGCCGGGCACCACTGCTGGTGGTTTCCCTTGTACTGCTCGTCTGCATGGTGATTGCGGTCCTGCTGCGGGCCGTTGTCGATCAACCCGATCCGACCTCGCTGCGCGAGATGGGTCTTCTGCTGCTGCCGGATGCCGTCGAGGTCAGACCNTTNGCGTTGACCGACCAACGCGGAGCGGCGTTTGGACCCGAACAACTCGAGGGGAACTGGACGCTCCTGTTCTTTGGTTTCGCCAGTTGCCCTGACGTTTGCCCAACTACCCTCGCGAAGCTGAAGAAGGCGGTTGACGGCCTGGATGTTGCGCCGCGGGTTGCGCTGGTCACGGTGGATCCAGCGCGGGACACCGAGGCACTGCTGGGCAGTTATGTCGAAGCGTTTGATCCCGCCTTCCTCGGTCTGCGCGGATCGGCGCTCGAACTGGAGGCGNTCGCGGAGCAGNTCCACGTCAATTTCACCCTGGTTCCCGGCGCTGACGGCAAGTACCTCATGGAGCACACGGCCCATATCGTCGTACTCGACCCGCAGGCCCGACACGTCGGGTTTTTCATGACGCCCCACGAACCGGAACGCATGCGGGAGGCCTTGCTGGCCGTCCTGTAACCCCGCTTGTGCAGGCCCGCGCCATGCAAGGTCTCGCGCGTTCCAGTAGAATCCTGAGCGGCGCATGATGCGCGGCACGTCGATGGAGGGCGAGTCTCGACGGGTCCCCCTTTCGGGG
Source organism: Gammaproteobacteria bacterium (assembly GCA_002728675.1). Lineage (GTDB taxonomy): Bacteria > Pseudomonadota > Gammaproteobacteria > Pseudomonadales > Azotimanducaceae. Next base: position 25,656 of record PBVL01000074.1, on the reverse strand, counting down.
GGCGGGTCGGGACCCGGGGGCAACCAGATTTCCCTACAGGATCCACAGGAAGTACCAGTCTGCGGTGCGCTGGCCGAGCGATTTCGGGCTGTCCGCGGAGCCTCGGAACGTCACTGCGCTCCGCTCGAACCCGAGGACTACTGCATCCAGCCCATGGCGGACGCGAGTCCCCCGAAATGGCATCTCGCCCACGTCACCTGGTTCTTCTAAACCTTTCTGCTGAAGCCGTTCGTTGCGGACTACGCGCCGTTCCATTCGCGCTTCGAGTACCTGTTCAACTCCTACTACAACGGTGTCGGCCGACTCTATCCNAGGGCGCATCGAGGGCTGCTGTCCCGGCCGACGACGCGGGANATCATCGAGTACCGACGTCACGTCGATCGCGCAATGCTGCGCCTGCTTGGAGAACGCGCGGACGAAGACGCGATCGCGTTCCGGACGGAGCTTGGCCTGCATCACGAACAGCAGCACCAGGAACTCTTCTTCACTGACATGAAGTACAACCTGGGCAACAATCCACTGCATCCGTTGTACGTCGAAGGTCCTGCGAGCCTGGAGGAGGTCCCGGAGGCAGCGCCGCTCGACTTCGTGCGCTGCGACGGTGGTGTGCGTGAAATCGGGTTCTGTGGAGAAGGATTCCATTTCGACAACGAGGGCCCGCGCCACGAGGTGCTCGTTCGCGACTATGCGCTCGCGAATCGGCCGGTGACGAACGGTGAGTTCCTCGATTTCCTCGAAGACGGTGGCTATACCCGCTCCGAACTGTGGCTTTCGGACGGTTGGGCCACGATCAACGAAGCAGGGATCGGGGCGCCGCTGTACTGGTATCGCGATGACGGCGAGTGGTTCGAGTATCACCTCGATGGCGCGCGTCCGCTGCAGCGGTCCGCACCGGTCTGCCATGTCAGCGGTTACGAGGCTGCCGCGTACGCGAGATGGGCGGGCGCCCGTCTGCCGAGTGAACCGGAGTGGGAGCTTGCGGCGACAATGCCTCCCGCGGACGGCAATTTTGTCGAGTCCGGCCTGTTCCGCCCGCGCGCGGCTAACGTCGAGCCGGTGCGGTCAGCCAGCGGACCCCGTGCCCCCGCCGGCATGTTCGGGGACGTGTGGGAGTGGACGAGCAGCAGTTATGCGCCGTACCCCGGGTTCAGTGAGTTCGAAGGTTCGCTCGGGGAATACAACGGTAAATTCATGGCGAATCAGCTCGTGCTGCGCGGCGGGTCGTGCGTCACGCCCGCAAGCCACATCCGTGCGACGTATCGCAACTTTTTCTACCCGAAGGATCGCTGGCAGTTCACCGGCATCCGACTTGCCAGGGACTGAGCGTACAAGGGACTGTTGATGGCTGGAGATTTCGAGTTCTTCGACGCGGAGCTCACGCAGGAGACGGCTGAGACACAGGTGGTGGCGGGACTGTCTGCGTCTCCGAAGACGATCGCGCCCAAGTTTTTCTACAACGAGACCGGCTCGAAGCTGTTCGAGGACATCACCCGTTTGCCGGAGTACTACCCGACCCGTACCGAGGTGTCTGTCCTGCGGTCACACGGCCGTGAAATGGCTGAGCGGATTGGGCCTGGCAGCGCCCTGATCGAATTTGGCGCAGGCAACAGCGAGAAAATTCGTGTGCTGCTCGACGCGTTGCGGCCGTCGGTGTACGCACCGCTCGACATTTCCCGGGACTTCCTGCGGGATTCCGCGGCGGCGCTCGCCGCGGACTACCCGGGTTTGCGGGTCAAGGCGTGTGTCGTCGACTACACCCGCGAGGTTGATCTGCCCTTCGAAACTGACGGGCGCCGTGTCGCCTTCTTTCCGGGTTCCAGCATTGGCAACTTCAGTCCGGCTGATTCCGCCCGCTTCCTGCGTCGCTCGCGGGAGCTTGTGGGTGATCAGGGTGCGCTCCTGCTGGGAGTGGATCTCAAGAAGGACGTCGACGTGCTGCACGCGGCATACAACGACAGCGCCGGAGTGACGGCGGCCTTCAACCTGAACGTTCTGACGCACCTGAACGCGCTCGTTGGCACGGACTTCGATGCCGCCTCGTTCCGTCATGTCGCGTTCTACAACGAGGCCGAGGATCGGATCGAGATGCACCTGGAATCGACCTCGTCGCAGACGGTCACGCTTGGCGAATGGTCGGTCGACATTGGCGAAGGCGAACGGATTCACACCGAGAATTCCCACAAGTTCGACCATGCCCAGGTTGTCAGAGAAGCAGCACTGGCCGGGTTTTCGAAGCACGTCTCATGGGAGGACCCGAACGGTTGGTTCGGGGTGTACCTGCTCCATAACTAGTGTCCTGAGTTGTAAATTGGTTGTATGAGTCGGTACGCATGTTTTGTAGCTGACGAGGCGCGGGAACGAAGCGGGTCGGGAACGCGCAAGGCGGGGTAACGAAGAGGCGCAGCGACGAAACAGGCCAGGGAATGAGCAACGAACCAGCAACTCAGGACACTGGCAGTTCGTACGGCCAGTTCCCGGTGCGATGCGTGAGAAGCAGTTCGTCGGTCGCGAGCGCCTGTCAGCAGGCGTTGAGGATTCTGGCGTGAAACGCGGGGTCTGATCCTGCTCGGCCGGCACGCATGATCGCCCTCGCTGCCGCCAGCGCACGAAGCGTCGGCAATGCGGCGAGTTCGTCAGCGCTCGGTTCGCGCTCCCGGCTGTACCCTTCAAGCAGTGCCGCCTGACGCGCGTCGTCGAGTGAGCCGTCCGGGTTGGTGCACCAGTCGTTGAGAGCGATCGCAACATCTTCGATGAGCCGCTCGTTGCAGGCTTTGAAGAAGTCCGTCACGGCGCTGATTTCGCCGGCGTCGAACAGCACATTGGCGCGGGTGAGATCCGCGTGGATCACACCGCTCGGCAGTTCGCCCAGGGCGCCCGCCCGGTCGAGCGCGGTGCGTACCGCGGTACCGGTCGCCTCGTCGAGATTCGCGTCCGCGAGTGACGCGCCCAGCTCCTCTACGCCGTGGGCATTGCTGCGGCTGTGCTCGTAGGATGAGGTGGCGTCGTGCAGCTCGCCGAGCAGCGTGCCGAGTGCANGCACCTCATCCGCGCCGGCCTCCGCAACCTGTTCACCGTCCATNCTCGGCATGAGCAGCGTCGGCCTGCCGCAGAAAATGGTGCTNGTCATGCCGTCGAGCGTGCGCCTCGGCGCCGGGACCGGNAGCCCGTAATACGACAGGTGGCTGATCAGATTGTGGAAGAACGAGATCTCGTCAAACGACACGGTCTCCAGAATGGTGAGGACGTAGTCCTCTTCCTCACCGTGCTCGCTCATGGTGACCGAGTACAGGGAATTCTCGCCTGGTCCGGCCAGCGGACTGAAGCGGACGAGCTCGCCCGCATCGAACATGTAGAGGTATCGCGCGAGCTGCGCTTCGGAAAACTGCGTTGATGTCATGTCACCACTCGATGATGACCCACCTGGGGTAGAGGTTCTTTTTGTTCGACAGATCGTCGAAGTGCGGGGAGCCGTCCGCGGGGGTCAGATAGTACGGCCTGCCGACCTTCGGCACGACCTTGATCAGCATGAGTACGCCGTTTTGGCGGTACTCGAAGACGGTCCGGTCTTCGCCAACGATGATCTCGACATCGTCCCCGGCATCGGAGCGTGCGCCCTGGGCTGCCGGCGCTGCCAGGAGGCAGGCCATGTACAGAGTCAGAAGGATCGTTGAAATCCGGGTCACGGCTGGCTTACCCTCGATAGCGCCTGAATCCCGATTTCCACTTACCACTCTTGTAAGAGAGGCGGACACCGCCAATGGCCGACAACAAACGCCTCGTACTCGTCGATGGATCATCGTACCTGTTTCGAGCATTCCACGCATTGCCGCCACTCACCAGCTCCAAGGGTGTTCCGACCGGGGCGGTCAAAGGTGTGATTGCCATGATCCGGAAGTTGATGGCGGACAATCCCGAGTCCCCCGTCGCGGTCGTCTTCGACCCGCGTGGCGGGTCGTTCCGCAACGAACTCTACCGGGAATACAAGGCGAACCGAGCAAAAATGCCCGACGATCTGCGCAGTCAGATCGAGCCGATTCACACCATCATCCGGCTGATGGGCCTGCCGCTGCTCGTCGTCGACGGCGTCGAGGCTGATGACGTGATCGGCACACTCGCAACCGAGGCGCGCACGAAGGGAGTGGAGGTGCTCATCTCCACGGGCGACAAGGACATGGCGCAGCTCGTGTCACCCGAAGTGACGCTCATCAACACGATGAACGACAGCGTCATGGATGAAGCGGGTGTCGAAGAGAAGTTCGGGGTGCGGCCCGATCAGATCATTGACTACCTCGCGCTGGTGGGCGACACCTCCGACAACATTCCTGGCGTGCCGAAGTGTGGTCCGAAGACGGCGGCGAAGTGGCTCAGGCAGTTCGAGACACTCGATGGGGTGATCGAGCACGCCGAAGACGTGAAAGGCAAGGTGGGCGAGAACCTGCGCGCGAGTCTCGACACTCTGCCGCTGTCCTATCAGCTCGCGACGATCAAGCTCGACGTCGAGATGGAGGTTGGCGTCGGCGATCTGGCGCACGGCGAGCCTGACGTCGATACGTTGCGGGACATCTTCACCGACCTGGAGTTCAAGCAGTGGGCGGACGAACTGGCCGCCGAAGCAGCCGCCGACGTGCCGCCTGCGGAGTATGAGACCGTGCTGGACGAGCCGGCGCTTGCGGCATTGGCCGGGCGCCTCAATGGCTCGGACCGGATTGCGCTCGTGGTGCATACGGACGTCGACGACTACATGAAGTGCCGTCTGCTCGGACTGTCCTTCTCGGCCCGTCCGGGGCAAGCGGCCTACATCCCGCTGGCCGCGACAGATGCAAGGACGCTGGACGCGGGCACCGTTCTGCGGGCGCTGCGCGAGACGCTCGAAGACGGCTCGATCGCCAAGGTTGGCCACGACCTGAAGTTTGCGATGAGTGTCCTCGCGGCAAACGGCGTCACGCTTGCGGGTGCCGCGGGCGACACGATGTTGCGCAGCTACGTGTTCAATTCGGTCGGCTCCCAGCACGGGCTGGACGACCTGGTCATGAAGTACCTCGGTCGCAACAAGACACGCTACGAAGACATTGGCGGCAAAGGGGCCAAGCGCAAGGCGCTGGATGAACTCGCCCTCGACGTTGCGTCGCCCTACGCCGCGGAGGCGGCGGACCTGACGTTGCAGGTCGACGATGCACTGACCGCGAAACTCGAAGCGGACGATGCGCTGAACGCCGTGTACAGCGGGATTGAACTGCCCCTCGTCGGGGTCTTGTCACGCATGGAGCGGCACGGGGTGATGGTCGACCCGAACCTGCTGATGGAGCAGAGCGCGGAACTCGCCGAGCGGATGGAAGCGCTGGAACGCGAGGCCCACGACATGGCGGGCGAGGTGTTCAACCTGTCTTCCACCAAACAGTTGCAGGAAATCTTCTTCGAGAAGCTTGGGCTTCCGGTCCTCAAGAAAACGCCCAAAGGGCAGCCGTCGACCGCGGAGCCGGTCCTGCAGGAACTTGCGCTCGACTACCCGCTGCCCGCGCTGATCATGGAGTACCGGGGGCTGAGCAAGCTCAAGTCCACGTACACCGACCAGCTTCCGCGTGAGATCGATCAGGGCACGGGAAGAATCCACACCTCATACCGACAGGCGGTCGCCGCGACGGGACGGCTGTCGAGTGTTGACCCCAATCTGCAGAACATCCCCATCCGGACCGACGAAGGCAGACGGGTTCGTCGCGCGTTCGTGGCGCCGCCAGTAACCCGCCTGCTCGCGGCGGACTACTCGCAGATCGAGCTTCGGATCATGGCGCACCTTTCTCAGGACGCCGGTCTGCTCGACGCATTTGCGCAAGGGCTCGACATCCACCGTGCGACGGCGGCCGAAGTGTTTGGTGAGTCGATCGAGACGGTGCAGGATGACCAGCGGCGGAGTGCGAAGGCGATCAACTTTGGCCTGATCTATGGGATGTCGGCCTTTGGACTGGCCAATCAGCTCGGAATTTCGCGTGCGTCCGCGCAGGAGTACATCGATCTCTATTTCGATCGGTATCCCGGAGTGCAGGACTACATGGAACGCACCCGCAGCTTTGCCGCGGATGAAGGTTACGTGGAGACGTTGTTTGGTCGCAGGCTCTACCTGCCGGAGATCAAGGCGAGCAACTACATGCGGCGCCAGGGCGCGGAGCGACAGGCCATCAATGCGCCGATGCAGGGTACTGCGGCGGACATCATCAAAAGGGCGATGGTCACTGTGGATCGCTGGCTCACCGACAGGGAGCCGGCGTCTCGGATGATCATGCAGGTACACGATGAACTGGTGCTCGAAGTGCCTGAAGGTGACGTGGACCGCGTCGGCGCGGGTGTCTCGCAGCTCATGTCGGATGCTGCGAGCCTCGCGGTGCCGCTGGTCGTCAAGGTCGGGGTCGGCAGTGACTGGGACGCGGCGCACTGACGCCCCCGGGGTGTCGACAGCCGCAGGCTCCCGCCAGGTGAACAGATCCTGAACGAAATTGCTGTTGATCCAGGAACTCCTTTGCGGACGTAATGTCACAAAGGGTGTAAGGATGACGGCAAACACACAGCGAGCCAGCGAGAAACCACCCCTTCTCCACCATCCTTACCTCACGCTTCGATGCCGTCCCCCAAGGGGCATCGGGGCCTCGGGGCCCTGGTCATCTCCCCATACCCCTGACCAGGGCCCTGTTCTTTTTGTGCCTCCGCAATGAAGATTGCGATGATCACTCCGGCGCGGGTTCCGCGAGCCAGTCGGTGAGACGGTCCGCCAGCACTTCGCGCCCCTGGCGCGTAGTAGCGGAAAACAGCTGGACAGTGGCGTTGGGCGGCAGCCGGTTGCGGACTCGGGCGAGCGTTCCCGATGCGGCCCCGCGCGAGAGCTTGTCCGACTTGGTCAACAGCAGGTGCGCAGCGGTGTCCGCCTGCGAGGACCATTCGAGCATCATCTCGTCGAACGGCTTCATGGGGTGGCGCACATCCATGACCAGCACGATTCCGACCAGGGACATGCGTTCGCGCAGGTAGCCATCGATGTTGCGATGCCAGGCATCCCGCATCGCCTGGGGGACTTTGGCGTACCCGTAGCCCGGCAGGTCGACGAGTCGGGTCGTGGGAGTGATCGAGAAAAAGTTCAGCAGCTGGGTGCGACCGGGCGTCTTGCTCGTACGCGCCAGTCGGGTCTGGCGGGTGAGACAGTTGATTGCGCTCGACTTGCCGGCGTTGGACCGCCCGGCGAAGGCCACTTCGGCCCCGACGTCTGCCGGGCAGTCGTTCAGCTGCGCCGCGCTCTTGATGAACTGCGCTGATTCGAATGCGAGCGCCACGCTTCTCCTCCTCGGGCCGGATGCAAGCCACCGGGAACAGGCTATTGTTATATACTGCGCTGGCCTTTTCACTCGCGGATTCTATCGATGTTCGTAAGCCCAGCAGGAGCATGGAAATGTGTCGCCCTCGTCCTGGCGGCAGTGTTCGCCGTGTCCGCAGCAGCGGGAGGCGATGCCGAACGCGGCAAGACTCTGACGGCGGTGTGTACGGCCTGTCATGGCCAGGACGGTAACAGTATTGCGGGCGCGTTCCCCAGTATCGCCGGGCAGTCGGAGCGGTACATGTACAAACAGATGGTCGATATGAAGACCGGTGCCCGTGATCCCGGCGCAATGATCGGGATGGTCGATGCCCTGCCGGATCAGGACCTGCGGGATCTGGCAGCCTGGTACGCGACGCAGTCACCAAAAGGTGGTGCGGCGAGCGCCGACCTTGTGGAGCTGGGTGAGTCCATTTATCTGTCCGGGGTACAGCGCAAGAAGATTGCTGCCTGCAGTTCCTGCCATTCGCCGTCAGGGATGGGCAACGACCCAGCCTTGTTCCCGTCACTGCGTGGTCAGTGGCCGGAGTACACTACTGCACAGTTGAAGGCGTTTCGTTCCAAGAAGCGGACCAACGACGGCGATTCGCGCATGATGCGCGACGTGGCGATGGACTTGTCAGACGAAGAGATCGACGCGGTCGCGAGTTATCTCTACGGGCTTCGATAGACGCTTCTCGGCGTGATGAACCCTCCGGCGCGACGAGATGCGGTAGACGGGAGACTTTCCATGAAAAAGCTGTCCTTGCTCGCCCTCGGCGTGGCGGTAACTTTGGGAGCGGCGGCGGTGTTTGCCGCGGATGCGGTATACGAGGAAGGCACACACTATGTGGAGCTGGACGTACCCATCCGGACCGCGGACCCTGGCAAAGTCGAGGTGACGGAGTACTTTTCCTACGGGTGTCCGCACTGTTTCGAGTTTGACCCGCTGATCTCCAGTTGGGCCGGCAATCTCGGCGACGGTGTGGTTTTCAATCGCACGCCCGCCGTGTGGAACGCTGACTACGCGGTCTACGCGCAGACCTACTACACGGCCGAGGTGCTGAATATTCTCGATCAGGCGCACAATGCGCTGTTCGAGGCGATTCACACCGAACGTCGACGCCTCGGCGACCCGAAGGCGATGGCACAGTATTTTGCCCAGTTCGGCGTCGATCCGGTTGAGTTTGCCAAGGTGTACAAGTCGTTCGGTGTCAGCGCGAGCGTGCAGAAGGCGGTTGCGCGCGGCCGCGCCTATCGCGCGCGCGGTGTGCCCACTCTGATCATCAATGGCAAGTACCGGATCGAAGGCCAGATGGCCGGTTCCAACGTCAATATGCTGCGTATTGCCGACTTCCTGATCGAAAAGGAGCGTAAGGCGGCCAGCGCCGATCAGCCTTCGAGCTGATCAGGCCGCGTGACGGGGTTTTCCCGTCACGGCACCTGTCTGAAGTCCTCGGTATGATGACGCTTGGTCGCGTGGGCTTTGGCTCGGGGAGGTGAGTGGCCTAGACTGTTTGCAGCCTTGCAGCTGCATTGGTTCTCTGCTGGAGTACCGAGGGGGGTTGACGGGGCTCTCGGGCCCTATCATTCAAGAATTAACTTACTTTTATTTTCATTGCGTTGAAATCACACGAGAAGGGGTAGTCATGGTGCGCGAAGGACGAAAGTTGGCGGTGGGTGTTATGGTGGCGTTGGTCTTTGGGGTCAGCGCGGGGGCGAATGCCGATGCAGGGCGTGAGGGACTCACGCTGTCCGCGCACGTTGGGCAGTCGCAATTCGATGACCTAGACAATGAAGCGCACGTGCAACTCGGCGTTGGCTGGAAGTTCAAGGGACCCTGGTCTGTCGAGGCCGTCTACGCGAGCCTCGACAGCTCCGGAGGGACGCCCGAGATCGACGTTGAGGTTGTTCGTTGGCATGTCGACGCGCAATACCAGATCGAGACCTCTGCACAGAAAAACAATCCGTTTGCTAACCCGAAGCTGCAGCCCTATCTGCTCGGTGGGATCGGGTACGCAAGCACCAATTTCACCAATTCCGAGGGCGGTTTCGATAACGACGACCGCATGCTCAACATTGGAGGTGGTGTGAAGTACGACCTTGGATCGGGATGGTCTGTTCGCGGTGAAGCGCGGATCTTCAAGGTGCAGGACATCGATGAACTGCGCAGCGTATTCAACATTGGGTTGGAGTACATGATTCATCCAGCCGCGGCCAAGTGAGACCGGCCATCTGTCGCTGGCGACGGTGTCCGCCACAGCGCTGATTTTTGCCCCGACACGACCTACCGCAACGTTGATGTCGATGCGCGCGGGTGTTACGTCACGCTGTCTGAGAACTTTGCGGTCGAGTTCGACAACAACTCGGCTGATGCGCGTCCTGAGCACGTTTCGGAAGCGCGTCGGGTGTTCGAGTTCATGCAGAAATATCCGGAGACCCAGGTCACCATTGAAGGGCACACCGACAGCCGCGGCTCTGCGGAGTAAAACCGGAACCTGTCGCAGCAACGTACCGATACGATCGCGGGTATTCTGAAGGACCGGTTTGGCGTGCCCGCAGCGCGTGTGACCGCCATCGCGTACGGCGAGTCGCGCCCGATCGACACGAACGACACCGCTGAAGGGCGCCAACGCAACCGACGAGTTGTGGGCGTCGTAGAGGCGACGGTCGAGACCATTCAGTCGCGCTGAGCGCTGACGGTACGACAAAAGGCCGTGACGCTTTCGTGTCGCTGCCTTTTTTGCGGATCTCCAATGGAGAGTCTCGTTTCCCTGAGACCGTGATGGTCGGAGCCTTGTGTTGGATCGGGAAGACCCAGTTCCGTCGCGCCGAGGCTCTGCCCTGGAGTCACCGACCCCTGGGACCGCATCAGGCGTGTGCTGGCGCCTTCAGAGCCTTGCCTGAGCCGGGCTCCGTTTTTGGGGGCGTCGGATTCCCGCGAACGAATCTGCTGACCGGCGCCTCGCCGGGAACGGTGTGGCACCACTGGGGGTTTGGTGGGGGCGATCGTTGGTTCAGGCAGCTACTTGCAGCGTGGCCGCCCCGATGGCGGGTGGCGACGTAGCCTGGAGCCGTCAGCAGGACTGAGCGAGCTATCTCAACGGTCGATGGATGAGGCTCGGTGCCGATTCGGCCGAGCGTGACGCTTCGACACGCTGACGGAGTTCCTTGCCCGGCTTGAAGTGCGGGACGTGCTTGCCAGGTTTGTGAATCCCAACCTCACCCGTCTTCGGGTTCCGGACGGTCCGCGGCTTGCGGTAATGGTTCGAGAATGTCCCAAATCCACGAATCTCGATGCGCTCGCCGGCCGCGAGTGTCTCCGACATGACGTCCAGCAGCGTGTGTACGGCGAGGTCGACATCTCGTGCCGTCAGCTGGTCGAGACGATCGGTCATTCGTTTGATGAGGTCGGACTTGTTCACGGCGCGTTCATCGATTGATATGCGTTCTATATTACGAAATTATTTCTATTAAACAATACTTTATAGGGGATAACTAAAGTGGTGAGTTAAAAGGTTGGGTGCGGGGGCATGGCTTGAAGTGCGTGGTCGATTTATCTAGGATTCGCCATGGCGCGCACCCCTCACCCAGCCTCGTCCGGTCTAGGACGAGTCCGCGCCTCCGAAACTCCTTTTGCAATACCAGATTCCCGCGTCGTGCCATCGCTTCGACGCGGCGACCGGTGGTCTGTTGCGTCCAGCTTGTACCTGCATTGCGCCTCGCTGAGTCAGCGTGCCTGTGCGTCGCACAGCCCCCGAACTGAAGGTGGAGACGACCCATGGCGACGATTCTGACTGACACATCCCGAACCTTTTCCGAGTATCTGCTCATCCCGCGGCTGACCAGAGCCGGCCAGGGTGTGGATACGGTGAATCTGGCCTCGCCGCTCGGAGTGGTGGAGCAGAATCGTTTGTCACGGTTCTCGGTGAACATACCTGTCGTGTCTGCCTGCATGCAGTCGGTGTCCGGGGCGGACCTTTCGATTGCACTCGCCCGACAGGGCGGCCTGAGTTTCGTGTTCTGCTCGCAGCCAATCGACTCCCAGGTCGAGATGGTTCGGCAGGTCAAGGCTCACAAGGCGGGGTTCGTGCTGAGCGACTCCAACGTTCAGCCGAGTACGACGCTTGCACAGTTGATTGAACTCATGCGCCGTACGGGCCACTCGACGGTACCGGTGACTGATGATGGGTCTGCAACCGGCAAGTTGCGTGGACTGATCACCGACAAAGACTTCTGGGAGTACGAGGACGATCTGTCCCGACCGGTCGAAGCCCACATGACGCCCATGAGCGACGTCATCTTTGGGTCGGATGGAATCAGCCTGCGGGAAGCGAACCGACTGCTGCACCAGCACAAGAAAGAGTGTCTGCCAATCCTCGATGCCGATGGGCGTCTCACCTCGCTGGTCTTCAAGAAGGATTACGAGGATCACCGGCTGAATCCCCTCGAGTTGCTGGATGAATCCAAACGCCTGTGCGTGGGTGCGGCGATCAACACGCATGATTACCGGGATCGGGTGCCGGCCCTGATTGAGGCCGGCGCGGACGCATTCTGTTTTGACTCGTCCGACGGATTCACGGAATACCAGTTCGAAGGCATCCGGTGGATTCGGGAGCAGTATGGCGAAGGCCCCATCATCGGGGGTGGCAATGTGGTGTCGGCCGAAGGCTTCGATTACCTTGTCGAGGAAGGCGGAGTCGACTTCCTCAAGGTGGGCATGGGTGGTGGTTCGATCTGCATCACACGTGAGCAGAAAGGCGTCGGCCGCGGGCAGGCTTCCGCACTCCTCGACGTGGTCGAGCGGCGCGATGCCTATTTCGAGGAAACCGGTCGTTACATTCCAATATGCTCGGACGGCGGTCTCGCAAATGACACGCAGATCGTTATCGCGCTCTCCATGGGCGCGGACTTCGTCATGATGGGTCGTTACTTCGCCATGACTGAAGAGAGCCCGACGCCGAAGACCTCCATCAACGGTCAGATGTACAAACCCTACTGGGGGGAAGGCACTCAGCGCGCGCAGAACTGGCAGCGCTACAGCGACGGCATGGCGTCCCGTAAAATGCTGTTCGAAGAGGGTGTCGATGCCTATGTGCCGCTCGTAGGGCCCGTCTCCGAGGTGCTCGAAACCACGCTTTACAAGCTGCGGTCCACCATGGTGAATGTTGGTGCTGATACGCTTGCACAATTCCGCGAGCGTGCGATTCTGACCCTGGTGTCGGAACAGTCTGTCGTTGAAGGCGGAACCTCCACGGTCTTTCAGTTCTCAACGACCCGCGACGCCGAGGAGGGCCGCTGGGGCGGCGCCCGTTGAGTCGCACACGGAACGTACGGCCCTCGAAAGCCACGATTCCATCGTCGGCACGCAGTGCTCGCGAGGCTGCCCATTACGTGAGCACTGTCCCGGCACCATGCTCACGGCCCGGTCCCGCTTCGGCCCGGTCACCCTAATGCAAGAGAATCATCGTCGATCTATAATTCTCGCTCGGTTTTCTCCATCAGAGTGCACGCGATGAAACGTCTGTCAGTCCTCTTTGCCCTGATCTTGATGCCGGCCGCGCCCGTGGCGTTTGCCGACGGGCATGCTGCGGGCGAGGTCAACGCGATTGTTGAGCGAATCCGCAAGGTCGGAGCCGTCTGTGTAGAAGGTGATGCGTGTGCCGCAGGCGCGACTGCCGCGGTCGCTGCACCGGCGGGTGCAGCCGCTGGTGGCATCGAGGGCCGCTACAACGCGACGTGCGGAACCTGCCACCTGGCCGGAGTGGGCGGTGCGCCCAAGCTCGGTGATACGGAAGCCTGGGCACCCCGTCTCGCGAAAGGCATGGATGTGCTGTACGAGAGCGGCATTGCGGGACTTGCGCCTGCCATGCCCGCGCGCGGTCTGTGCATGGATTGCTCGGACGACGAGATTCGGGCGATCGTCGACTACATGGTCGATACGGTTCGCTGAGCAACGCCCGCATCAGCCGCTGCCCGCTCCGCGGTCGTAGCGGCGATAGCCAATCGCTTCCGCGATGTGACTGGCGTTGACGGATTCGCTCGCTTCCAGATTCGCGATCGTTCGCGCCAGCTTCAATACCCTGAAGTAGCTGCGCGCTGATGGCCCAAGGCGATCCGAGGCCCGGCGCATCAGCGCGAGGCCGCGTGAATTCCGTGCGGAACAAGCGCGAACTTCCGAAGGCTCGAGTTTTGCATTCGGTTTGCCATGCCTTGCGAGCGCGGCCGCGCGCGCGGTCCGAACCAGTTTGGCGGGCTGATCAGATGCGGGATTCGACTGCTTCGTCACCACCCGTTCGAGTTGATCTGGTCGAAGCGTCCGCCCCGCTTGGACAGCTCCGCGGGCGCGAGATTGACGCTGATGACCTTCTGTGGAAAATCGAATCCGGCGTTGATCAATGCGCTGCGTACGCGTTCGCGGCTTTCTTTCACGCTGGTCTCGGCGAGACCCACCATGCTGACGCGGGGCAGATGGACCTCGATGTCGACAGGAGGCGACTTGATGCCCACCAGGGTGCGGGTGTGGGCGACTGCGAAGGACGGTCTTGGGAGGGTCATGCGTGTTGTGTCGGCTGGTGTGGCGGCATTGTGCGCAGCCGCCGGGGGGATTGCTGTCAGCGGTTGGTGACGCGTCGTGTGCGTGAAATGCTTCGCGTGTGTCAGCCTGCGCGAGCAGGCTCTGGCAGCCCCCCGGATCACACGCTATGCTGCGCCCCATTTCGGTGCGTCCCCGGTCGCTTTGCACCCGGCTGATGCACCCAGATCGTGCACTGCTCGCGCTGTTTATACACAAGCCATTGATACCAGTTAGGTTTGTCGAATTGGCACAGTCAGTGCAAATGCAATGGTCACCTTTCGACGCACGGTCGCCCGTGGCCTAACCGTGCCGCAGGTCCGCGGCGTTGAGAGCGAAGGAGACACTCGATGCAACTGAAGAAAGTGCTTGTGACACTGGTTCTGACATCCGGCGGGTTCGCGGCCGGTGCGGCCGAACTGAGCGGCAACGTGACGTTCGGCTCAGACTACGTGTATCGCGGTATTTCGCAGACCGACGAAGAGCCCACCATCCAGGGTGGGTTTGACGCGGTGTCCGACTCCGGCCTGTATGCCGGCGTCTGGGCTTCCAACGTCGCCTTCGACGGATCGATCGAGATCGACTACTACGTCGGCTTCAGTCAGGAAACGGAGGTCTTCACTTACGACATCGGTTTCATCCACTACAACTATCCGAATCAGCCTCAGGGTCAGGCGGACAGCAACTTCAGCGAAGTCTATGGGAGCATCTCCGTGCGCGGTTTCACGGCGGGGCTTGCGGTCAGCAACGACTTCTTTGGCGAAACGGGTAGTGCAACGTACGCCAGCATCGACTACGAAATGAGTCTGCCGAACGATCTTTCGTTGACGCTCCACTACGGTGCCCAGAGCATCGATGACGGAGAAGACTACGACGATTACTCGGTTTCGCTGGGTAAAACGGTCAGTGATTTCGACCTTGCGTTGACGTGGCACGACACCGATCTGGATGGCAATACTTGTGCGGATATCTGTGACAGCCGCGTGGTCCTTACAGTCTCCAAGAGCTTGTAATGCCATAGTCAATTTGGCTTCATATGCCAAAGAACACGAATAATCCTGGCCAAGGGGAATACACATGAAACTAGTCACGGCAATCATCAAGCCGTTCAAGCTCGATGACGTTCGCGAGGCGCTGTCGGAGATTTCCGTACAGGGCATGACGGTCACCGAGGTGAAAGGCTTCGGACGTCAGAAGGGCCACACAGAGCTGTACCGTGGAGCCGAATACGTCGTCGACTTTCTGCCCAAGGTTAAGATTGAGGTTGCTATCAGCGACGAGAATCTCGAAGCAGTCATCGAAGCAATCAGCAATGCGGCCAACACCAGCAAAGTGGGCGACGGCAAGATTTTCGTCAGCTCGCTCGAAGACGTGATTCGCATCCGTACGGGCGAGACGGGTGGGGATGCGGTCTGAGGGCAACGCCTTCAGCTCGACCCCGCTCCCCTGGGCAGCCCTTTCCGGGTGTCCCTGGACGCGCCTCCGGTACGGCCCCGTCAGGGCGGCTTCCGGACTCCGCGCCTGTGCTTCATGCGCGGCCGGTGTCCGGATTGTTCGCAACACCGTTGACAGACATTGATCTGCGGCAGGCGTGCGTCCGGTGCGCCTGACCCGGCCGCCAGGCCGCTTTCCGACACGTTGAATTCCCCTTCCGTTTGACTATTGTGATTCCTGATCTATAACCAGATCGAGGACATTGGCGTCTTTGCCGCCGGGCAAAGGCAGGATGGAGCGGTCGGTCGTGGAAAAAGAGCCCAACGACCAGGGTCATGCACACACGATCCAGTCACGACAGGGGTTGCGGCGTCAGTTGGAAGAGCACGTCGAGGCATTCCTCAACGCTGGCGGTCACATCGAACAGATTGATATGCACGTCACGGCGTATCCCCCGACCAAACCGGTGTCTCGCTATGGCCGGCGTCCCATCTAGACGCGGTCTGTTCCGATGAGACCTAGCGAGCATGATTCGCCGGGTCGACCGTCACCGGCCCAATCGGTCCAGCTGTTGCGTTAATATCCGCCGCCATCGGTCAGCCGCCTGGGGCGACTCAAGCATGCGTTATCAAAGTACGCGCGGCGGTGCCGCGAACCTCAGCTTCACCGAGGCGGTGATGACGGGGCTCGCGCCCGACGGCGGGCTTCTCGTTCCCGCCGACATTCCCGATGTGAGCGCGAAGCTCGACGCATGGTCCTCGCTCCATTACTGCGGTGTTGCCAACGCCGTGATGTCGTTGTTCATCGACGACATTGCTCCAGATGCGCTGACGGACCTGATTGCGCGCAGCTATGCGAGTTTCGATCACCCTGAAGTCACGCCCGTCTTCACCAGTGGCGAGCTGCATGTGCTCGAGTTGTTTCATGGTCCGACGCTGGCCTTCAAGGACGTCGCCCTGCAGTTTCTCGGCAATACGTTCGATTACCTGCTGAAGGCGCAGGGCGCGCACCTGAACATTCTGGGCGCGACGAGCGGCGATACCGGCAGCGCCGCGATTGCCGGCGTTCGCGGTCGTGACAACGTTGATATCTTTGTGATGTTCCCGGACGGCAGAACGAGTCCCCTGCAGGAGCGACAGATGACAACCGTGCCTGATGCCAACGTGCATGCGCTCGCGATCGAGGGCTCGTTCGACGACTGCCAGTCGATTCTCAAGGCCATCTTCCGGGAGCTCGATTTCAAGGCGGAGTATTCACTCGGCGCCGTGAATTCGGTGAACTGGGCCCGGGTGTTGGCGCAGGTGGTGTACTACTTCGTCGGGTACTTTCGCGTGGGGCATGACGGTCCGATCGACGTGTGTGTGCCGACCGGCAACTTTGGCAACATCTTCGCCGCGTATGTGGCGCGCAGAATGGGGTTGCCGCTGCGCAGGCTCGTGCTCGCGACGAACGCCAACGACATCCTCGCGCGCTTCTTCCGCAGCGGTCGCTACAGCCGCGGCGACGTGCACCTCAGCCTCAGTCCTTCGATGGATATCCAAGTGTCGAGCAACTTCGAGCGCTATCTCTTCTACAACCTCGGCTGCGATCCTGGAAAGGTGCGCAGCGTGATGGAGACGTTCGAGGCTACGGGCGATGCGCAGCTCAATTTCAACACCCGGGTTTATGACGAGGCCTTTGCAGCGGGTACCGCCGATGACGCGGCGACGCTTGGTGCAATTGGCCGTACCTGGGCAGAGCACCAGTACCTGCTTGATCCGCACACGGCCGTCGGGGTCGCGGTCGCCGAGGACTATCGGGCACAGGCGGGGGACAACGTTCCAATGCTGTGCGTCGCAACCGCGCACCCAGCGAAGTTCCCCGACTGCATTGCGGATGTCCTGCCAGGGGTTCCCGCGACCCACCCCACGCTGCAGGCGCTCGAATCGATGCCTACCCGCAAGACGGTGCTTCCGGCAGACGTCGACGCGGTCAAATCGGTGATTCGAGACGCGCGGCGCTGAGTGTCACGCCGCCGCGGCGGCGAGTTCCTACGGTTCGCCGCGGACCGCGTTGATTGCGGCTGGCAGGTCGCGGATGTCGCTGATGCGGACGGTCGGTTGGCTCGTGCCGGGGTCGCGGGTGCCGTTGTCGACCCAGACAGTGTGCATGCCGCACTCGTTGGCCGGGTCGATGTCGTGTTCGGGGTTATCGCCCACGTACACCATCTCGGTGGGCGCGAGGCCGGTGGTTTCGAGAGCGACGTGGAAGAGGTCCGGCGCGGGCTTCGGCCGACCAACCTGCTCGGCCGAATAGGCGAAGGTGAACACGTCCGACAGGCCAAGGCGCCGGATGTCGGCATTGCCGTTCGACAGTGCACCCAGCGTGTATTGCGCGGAAAGATGCCGCAGCGTCGAGAGCGCTCCCTCGAAGAACTCGATTTCGTTGCGCGCCTTGAGAAACACCTCGATGCCCTCATGGGACATCGACTCCGCGGTCGTTTCGGTGTCGCCGCCGTGGCGCAGCGTTGCCTCAATCACCCGCCGGCGCATCTCCGTGATCCGATAGCGCAGCGACGGGTCGTTCCGGACGATGACCTCCCGGTGCGCGCCCATCGCTTCGCGGCTCACGTCGAGTCCGGGTCGATGTTCGTCGAACCACGCCTGTAGGAGTTTTTCCGCCCTGATGATGACGGGTGTCACCGCCCACAGGGTGTCGTCCAGGTCGAATGCGATGGCCTTGATTGTCATGAGAGCGCTGTCTTCAGTCCTTCTTGCGTGCCCGCGGATGCGCCTTGTCATAGGTCCGGGCGAGATGCTGGAAGTCGAGGTGCGTATAGATCTGAGTGGTTGCCACGTCCTGGTGCCCCAGCAACTCCTGCACGGCGCGCAGGTCGCCGCTCGACTCGAGCAGGTGGCTGGCAAACGAATGGCGGAGCATGTGGGGTGACAGGTTACCCGGCACGCCCTGCTGCAGCATCTGGCGCTTGAGGCGTTGCTGGACACTGCGCGCGCTGATGCGTGTGCCGCGCTCGGACAGGAAGAGGGCTGTCGCGTCGGGTTCGCCGGCCCGCGGACAGGCGCCGCGTACCTTGCACCACGCGTCGATTGCGTCGAGGGCCTTGCGTCCGACCGGCACGATGCGGGTCTTGTTGCCCTTGCCCGTCACGGTCAGGGTCCGATCATCGCGTGACAGGTCAGAAAGGTTGGCCGCGGTGAGTTCAGACAGGCGGAGCCCGGATGAATAGAAGAGCTCCATCATTGCAAGGTCCCGTGCGTCGTGCCAGGAGGCACCCTCCGCATCGAGCAGCCGGGACATCTGGTCCGGATCGAGCGCGCGCGGCAGCCGGCGTGACGATTTTGGGGCGGAGACCCCGTTTGCCGGGTTCGCGCTGAGCGCCCCTGCCGCAACCAGGTGGCGAAAGAAGCTGCGGGCCGCGGACAGGCGCCGCTGCAATGACTTGCCGGCAAGTCCCCGGCGATGCTCGGCGCTGATCCAAGCCTGAACATGGCTGGTATTCAGATCATCGGGTGCTTCAAGGCCTTCCCCCGCGCACCATGTGTCGAGGCAACCGAGGTCACGGGCGTAATTGCGTACGGTGTGATCCGAGTAACGCCTGACGGTGGTCAGTTGCCCGAGGAAGTCGCGCGCGAGCGCAGCAAACGGCCCGGGTGCGGCGGCGATGGAGTCTCGCGGTGATCGCATGGCGCCCGTTCAGCCGGGATCGCCGAGGTACAGATAGCGCGGCAGTGTCCGGGCGAGGACATCGCCCACGAAGTCGATGAAGACGGTTCCCGACCCGGGATCGAAGTAACCCGACTCCCGTGCGCCCAGCGCGAGTACGGCAATCGGGCTGTTACCCGCGTAGATGGGCAGGACGGCCGCAGAACCCACCTCACCGCTCGCATGGCGTAACAGGAAGTCCTGCTTGTCTCCGTCGAGCAAGCCGAGCGTCGCCGTGCGTTTGCTGATCAGGTCGCCCACGTAGCCTTGGGCCGTGGTCAGCGTGACGCAGCTCGTGTAGTGGTTGATCTGCCGGGGCGTCTGGTCAAACACGATCAGGCCGTAGGCTGCGCACCCGAAGTCGTCAGCGAAGCTTCGCTCCAGATTGTGGAAGAGTTCGCCGACATTCTCCGCTTCGAGTACGCCAAGTACCAGCCGTTGTGTGCGCAGGTAGATCGCGTGGTTGGCTTCCGCAAAGTGCAGCAGCGTTTCGAGACGTTCCCTGTGCGAGGTCTGCTTCTCGCGGAGGACCGCCACCTGGCGCTCGATCAGCGATATGGTGCCGGGCCCGTCCGCATGGTTGACCCGCAGCGTCGTCAGAAGGTCTGCACGTGTCTCGAAGAAGTCGGGATGTCTGCGCAGGTAGTCGGCAACTGCCTCGGCATCGACCCGGCCGTCACCGTCTGCGCGGGTTGCAGCGTCAGACTCAGTCATTCCGCGCTCCTTGTTGTTCACCCATGTCGTTCGAGCGTATCGATCGTCAGATCTGCAGTCGGCCTTCGTAGACCCGGCTGACCGGGCCGCGCATCGAGATGTGGGCATCATCGCCCGCCCAACCAATCGTCAGCGAGCCGCCCGGGAGTTCGACCTCGACTTCTTCGTCGAGGAGGCCACGCAGACGTCCGCTGACCGCTGCCGCGCAGGCCCCCGACCCGCACGCCAGCGTCTCCCCGACCCCACGTTCGAAGACCCGCAGGCGTACGTGACCGCGGTCGATGATTTCCATGAAGCCGACGTTGGTGCGTTCGGGAAAGCGCGGGTGTGATTCGATGAGAGGTCCCAGCGTCTGGACGGGAGCACGTTCGACATCTTCCACTAACAGGACTGCGTGCGGATTGCCGATGCTGATCGCGCTGACGTGATGCGTGGTGGTGCACGTGGAAGCCTGCGTGGCATTGCACGCCGCGGTCGGCTGGCTCGTCATGCTCCGGGTTGGCGAGGCCACTGCAACGCAGCCGTCCACCGCTATGTCGTAGGTGATCTGCGGTGCGTCGGCCACAAACGGAACCTGGTTCGGCAGGAGGCGTGGAGCGCCCATGTCGACCGTCACGGTACCGTCCTTCTCCAGCGAGGCCTCCATGCATCCGTTCCTAGTCTGGAAACGGGCCCGGGTTCGGGTCGTCAGACCGCGGTCACGGACAAATCGCAGCACGCATCGTGCGCCGTTGCCGCATTGCTCCGCCTCGCTCCCGTCGGCGTTGTAGATGCGGTAGTAGAAGTCGAGGTCGGGGTTCGTCGGCGGACCGACGGTCAGCAGCTGATCGAAACCGATACCGGTCCGCCGATCCGCGAGTTCGCGGATCTGTTCGGGGCGCAGATGGACGTTTTGCGAAATGAGGTCCAGGACGACAAAGTCGTTCCCGAGGCCGTGCATCTTGGTGAACCGGAGCAGCATGCGGCAAGGTTACCGATCACCTCCGGTTATGCAAGGTGCGGCCGGCAAGGTGCGCTATGGGGGAAGCGTGTGCTCGAGCCGCATCAGGTCCGCGATTGTTTCGCGCTCCCGGGCGCAGAAGACGTCGGTGCCGTCCACGATCAGTTCGGCGCCTCTGCCGCGCGTGTTGTAGTTCGAGCTCATGACAGCCCCGTACGCGCCGGCCGACCCCACCGCGAGCAGATCGCCCGCCTCGACGGCAAGCGACCGATCTTTGGCCAGGAAGTCCCCCGACTCGCAAACGGGACCAACCACGTCATACGTGTCCTCGGCGACATCCTTCCGGACGACGTTGGTGATGCGCTGCCAGGCGCCGTACAGCGACGGACGGAGAAGATCGTTCATGGCCGCATCCACCACTGCGAACCGCTTCTCGCCGTTGCTCTTGATACCCATGACTTCGCACAGGAGGACGCCAGCATCTGCCGCAATGCAGCGCCCCGGTTCGAAGCGCAGCTCCAGTTGCCGGTTACCCATGATCTGACCGATGGCCGAAGCGTACTCGGCGAGGTCGAGCGGGGTCTCGTCGGAATACCGGACGCCAACGCCGCCGCCGAGATCCACGTGTTCGATCGCGATGCCGCTCGCCGCGAGGTCGTCGACCAGTTGCAGGACGATGGTCAGCGCGTCGGCAAAGGGGGCAATCGAGGTGATCTGGGAGCCGATGTGGCAATCGATCCCCGTGACCGCGAGGTGCGGTGACGCATCGGCGCGTGCATAGAGGCCCGGCGCCTCGGCCATGGGCACGCCAAATTTGTTGTCCTTCAGCCCTGTCGCAATGTAGGGGTGTGTACCCGCGTCGACGTCCGGGTTGATGCGCAGGGAGACGGGGGCCGGCTTCCCGACGGCTCCGGCGACCTGTTCGATCAGGTCCAGTTCGAACGCCGATTCCACGTTGAAGCAGGCGATGTTGGCGCGCAGCGCCATCTCGATCTCGTCAGCGCGCTTGGCGACGCCGGAATAGACCACCTTTCTCGGGTCTCCCCCTGCGGCGATGACCCGGGCGAGCTCTCCGCCTGAGACGATGTCGAACCCGGCGCCTTTGCGCGCGAGGATATCCAGTACGCCGAGGTTGCTGTTGGCCTTCACGGCATAACAGACGAGGTGCGGCTGGCCGGTAAACGCGGCGTCGAACGCGTCCCACGCGGACTCGATCGCGGCGCGCGAATACACCCAGGTGGGCGTCCCCCAGTCGGCTGCAATCCGGCGCAGGGATACGCCCTCGGCGTAGAGCTCATCCGAGACGAAATGGAACGGCCCGGCGTTCTGCTCAGTCATGGCGGGTCACGGCGAGCGTTGCCTCGGGCGACGCGGCGGCGGGCTTGTCGCCCGGCAGAAAGAGCGGTCCCTTCTGGCCGCAACCGGCCGTGGTCAGGCAAAAGATGACTGTGATAAAAACGCGTCTCAATTGAAGTCTCCGTGGGTGGCGACGGATGCCGGGGGCGCGAAGGGCGCGTGAGAGGCGCGAAAGTACAATGAATGATCGAGAGTTTGAAGATGCCGTTGACGAAACCTTCGCCAATCTCGAGGACGATCTCGATGAACTGGACGAACACGACATCGACATCGACAGTGCCGGCGGGATCCTCACGGTGACCTGCCCGGATGCCTCCCAGATCATCTTCTCCCGGCAGCCCGCCAACCGGGAAATCTGGGTGGCGGCGCGGTCGGGTGGATTCCACCTCGCGCGTGACGGTGACGGCTGGACCTGTGGCACGACAGGCGAGTCGCTCGGGGCGCTGTCGAGTCGTGTGCTGACCGAGCAGCTCGGGACGCCGGTCGAGGTCCTCGGCTGACGTCAGCGACTCGCCAGTTCGCCCCTTGCGGCGGCAACCGCTTCCCTGACCCGCTCCGGCGCCGTGCCACCCAGGTGGCGGCGCGCAGCGACCGAACCTTCGAGCGTCAGTACCTCGAACACGTCGTCGTCGATTGCTGTCGATACATCCTGCATGTCTGACAGCGAGAGTTCGGCCAGGTCCACCTCGGCATCCACCGCCATGCCAACCAGTCGCCCGACAATCTCGTGTGCGTCGCGGAACGGTACGTCTTTGCGGACCAGGTAGTCGGCAAGGTCGGTTGCGGTGGGATAGCCCTGGCTTGCGGCCGCACGCATCCGGTCAGGGTTCGCGATGATCTGGGGCACCATGTCGGCGAGCGCAATGGTCGAGTTGAGGACCGTGGTGATCGTATCGAAGACGGGTTCTTTGTCTTCCTGATTGTCCTTGTTGTAGGCGAGCGGCTGGCCTTTCATCAGCGTGAGCAGGCCTGTCAGGTGACCAAACACGCGGCCCGTCTTGCCGCGGATGAGCTCCGGTACGTCGGGGTTTTTCTTCTGCGGCATGATCGACGAGCCTGTGCAGAATCGGTCCGGCAGGGTGATGAATCCGAAGGCGCTCGAGGACCAGAGAACCAGCTCCTCTGACCAGCGCGAGTAGTGCGTCATGAGCAGGCTTGCGGCCGCGGTGAACTCGATCGCAAAGTCACGGTCGCTGACGGCGTCGAGAGAATTGGCCATCGGTGCGTTGAACCCAAGCTCCGCTGCCGTCATGGCGCGATCGACCGGATAGGTTGTGCCGGCGAGCGCGGCGGCGCCGAGGGGTGATTCGTTCAGACGCTCGCGGCAGTCCATGAAGCGGCCGTAGTCACGCTGGGATTGCTCGAACCATGCCAGCAGGTGGTGACCGAACGTGATTGGTTGGGCGACTTGCAGGTGCGTGAAGCCGGGCATGATCGTGGCGGCCTCGCGTCCCGCAAGATCGAGCAGCCCCGTTTGCAGACGTGTGAGCTGAGCCGCGATCTCGTCGATCGCATCCCGGACGAACAGACGCAGGTCGGTCGCGACCTGATCGTTGCGCGATCTGCCCGTGTGCAGCTTTTTGCCGACGTCTCCAATCGACTCGGTCAGCGCGTGCTCGACGTTCATGTGGACGTCTTCGAGTGCGACGGACCACGCGAAGTCCCCCGCTTCGATCCGCTGACGCACGCTTTCCAGTCCTGCCTCGATCGCGCCGAACTCGCCGGGTGTGAGTACACCCACTTCGCTGAGCATTCGCGCGTGGGCGACTGAGCCGCGAATGTCCTGCTCTGCCAACACCTGATCGAAGTCGACGGACGCGGTGAACGCCTCGACAAACTCGTCAGTCGCTTCAACAAATCGGCCGGCCCAGGGCTTTTTCTCGTTTGCCATGATCGAAGTCCGTGAACAATCGGGATGCCGGTCGTGGACGGAGTCCCGACGCGGGCGGCGGATTATAGCGCCTGCCAGCCGTGGCCCAAGGCTCTTCGCCCGATGCGGCCGCGTGTCCGGGTCCCGTGGCGGCGCCGCCGTCCGAACGGCACAATGGCGCCCACTCCCGGAGGATCACCGTGGCAAGGACGACGGCTGCGGATGACAAGGACTTCTTTCTGCCCGACCTTTGTCAGGGGCAGAGCATCCTGTTTCTTGTCATCGTCACTGAACTGCTGGTCTTTGCGCAGGTATTGGCGGGCTCGACGCTGCTCGGCTTCTCGTGGGCAAAACTCGGTCTGTCGTCCCTGTTCACGCAATGGGTGGTGCTCTTTTCCGCGGCGGTCCTGTGCAATATCCGTCCGTTCCTCTCCAGCATGTCGACGCTGCAGGCCACGACGACGGGGTATGCGGTCATTATGGTGCTCGTGGCTGCGTTCAGCGTGATCGGAGAGCTGCTCCTCGGGGGTGCAACCGATCGGCTGGCGATCGATTGGGACCTGGTGGTTCGAAACGTGCTCATTGCCGCGATCATGACCGGGATCGCGTTTCGCTATTTCTACCTGCAGCACCAGCTGCGTTCCAAGGAACAGGCCGAACTCCACTCGCGAATCCAGGCGCTCCAGAGCCGAATCCGGCCGCACTTCCTGTTCAACAGCATGAACATCATTGCGAGCCTGATCAGCATTGATCCGGACACCGCGGAGGAAGTTGTAGAGGATTTGTCGGTGCTCTTCCGTGCAAGTCTGAACGATGCCAGCGACCATCCGGTTGCATTGAGCGAAGAGCTCGAACTGTGCCGCAAGTACCTGCACATCGAATCGCTGCGCCTCGATGATCGACTGAGCGTCGACTGGGACGTCGACGTGGACACCTCCGAGGTCCGTATTCCAATGCTGACGCTGCAACCGCTGCTCGAGAATGCGGTTTACCACGGCATTCAACCGCTCCCCGAGGGTGGAACCGTTTCGGTGAGGATTTTCGAGGCGGACGACATGCTCGAAGTGGTGATCCGCAATCCGGTGGGCGAAACCAAGCACGCCCACGAGCAGGGCAATCGGATGGCGATGGAGAATATTCGCTCGCGCTTGCTCGCAATCTACGGCGCGTCGGCGGTTCTCGAGACGGATGCGGGCGACGGTTACTTCCAGATGCGCGTCGTCTATCCCCTCCTGCCCGACGAAGGCACGGGTGCGTCGGACATGCCGGAGCGCCGGAACGACATGCAGTGACCGCGCGTCGTGCGAGGCGTGCCGCTCGTGCTGTGCAAACCTCGTACTGGTCGTCTATACCTTAATCAGGGCGTTTGTTGTCTGTGTTTCCGATGGCCTGCATGGGTCGCGTCAGATACCGGACCTTGACGGGGTTCCGGAAATTTTGTGATGCGTGTCACGAAAACCACCTGAACGCTTCCCGCGACATGTTCGTAATGTGCAGCGTGTCGCAGTTTTGACCGGCATTCTGAGTAATTTACGTGACTGGGAGTACGCGCTTTTCTGGAAATCGCGGCAAAAGAACAGAACGAGGTTTTTCGAATGAAAGTACTAATAGTCGATGACGAAAAACTTGCCCGGGAACGATTGGTTCGAATGGTGGGCATGCTGGAAGACTATGAGGTCATCGGTGAAGCCGCTTCAGGTCAGGAGGCAATCCTCAGGACGACCGAACTG
>PBVL01000073.1 GCA_002728675.1 Gammaproteobacteria bacterium | reverse complement strand
GATGCCCATCAACAATCACAACGACGACGACGTGCTCGAAATGATGAAACACCGTCGATCCGTTGTGACCTTCTCGGATTCCGGCGCGCACGTCTCGCAGATCATGGACTCGTCCCTGCAGACCAACGTGTTCAGTCAGTGGGTGCGGGAGCGGGAGGCATTCACGTTGGAAGAGGCCGTGCGGATGGTGACGTTCGACACCGCTTCACAGTGGGGCTTTCACGACCGCGGCCTGTTACGCCCGGGCATGGCGGCGGACATCAACGTCATCGACCCCGAGACGATTGCGCCCAATCTTCCAGAGGTGGTCACCGACCTGCCGGCAGGCGCCAAGCGGTTCAAGCAGACGGCGACGGGCATCCTCGCGACGATCGTGAACGGCGAGGTCTTGCTGCGTTCTTCGGTGCCAACCGGCAACACACCGGGCAAACTGATCCGCGGGCCGCTCGCGGGCTGAACCGGAAATGGCGCGCCAGCCCGATTGTCAGAGTCGGGCGTCTTGACCGGCGCCCTGCGCGCGGCCGCGCAGGACCTCGAGCGGGTCCTGACCGCCCGACAGCCCCAGAATGCCGTGGTGCTGATAGCCGAGCAGGCGCTGCATGCGTTCGGACAGGGTCGGGATGACGTCCTGCGGGATGCTCACGAACTGGTTCTCCTGCTGCCGCAGCCAGCCGACGTTGTAGTTGATGTTGAGCCCGCACCGCTCGGTGTCTCCGATGCTGGCGCC
Organism: Gammaproteobacteria bacterium; assembly: GCA_002728675.1. Lineage (GTDB taxonomy): Bacteria > Pseudomonadota > Gammaproteobacteria > Pseudomonadales > Azotimanducaceae. The sequence continues at coordinate 42,296 of PBVL01000073.1, read as the reverse complement.
GCCGCCGTGCCAGCAGGCGCCATCCCAGGCGAGCAAACTTCCACGCGGCATGGAGACCATCACCCGCTCAGCCTCCTGGTCGACCGGGTCGAGGCTCTTGTGTGAGCCGGGGACCAGGTTCGTGCCGCCGTTGTCGGCGCGGAACTCATCCAGCGCCAGCATGGTGTTCAGCACAAACGGCTGATGTGGCCTGGGTGCAGGCCAGAGTCCGTCGTCCTGGTGCAGGGGTTGTGGCGACTCGCCCGGGAAAATCTTGATCATCGCCACGATGGAGATCTGGAACGCCGGGCCGAGCACACCCTCGACGATGCGAAGCATCCGATCGTCGGTCACGATGTCATCGAAGCCGCGCGTCTGGCCGAGCAGATTGGACGAACGCTTGGTCCGGGTACCGCCAAAGTTCTCGCGACCGAAGCTGCTGTTTGCCTCGATCTCAGCCATCGCGCGGGTTGCGACCTCCAGCTGAGTCTGCGTCAGGAAATCCTCGACGACTGCATAGCCGCTCGCCCTGATGTCTTCGATCGCCTGGTCAATGACGTCCACAGTGGTTCCTCCTCAGATACACCACCACCATACCGAACTCGATTCGGCATGACGACGGTCGACTTCGCGCCACGGTCCTCTAAAATCGCCGCATGCGAAGTGGAGTCCACCCCACCCAGGCCGTCGTCGCCGCCCTGCTGCTCGCGATCGCCACAGCGTCAATTCTCGCGGAGGAAACGAGCGGCACGACGGATGACGGGGCCATGCAGGCCGCCCGGTCAGAACCCGCAGCGGCACCCGGTCAGAACACTACCGAAGGCCCAATGGAGGAGATGGTCGTCGAGGGCATGGGACCACTCGGCCCGGACGATGTGCGTGATCTCGTCTTCATCAACCAGATTTACAATGCCCACAGCGAAGCCGGCCGCCTCTACAGCCAAGGACGCTACAAGGAAGCATTCCCATACCTACTCGAAGCCGCGCAGCAAGGTTTCAAGACATCACAGTTTCGGCTTGCATACCTCTACCGTAGAGGGCTCGGCGCACCGTTCGACCCCATCGCGGCAATCGGGTGGCTGGGCGCCGCCGCCCGCGGTAACTCGACTCCCGAAATGAAGCGCGTCTACCGGGACATCTGGGCACGCGTGCCGCCCGAACGACAACAGGAATTCATGGCGATCGTGGATGAATATGTCGCCCAGTACGGCAACGACGTGACCCGGACCAGCTGCCGCATGACCCGCACGGCGGGTACGTACGTGAAACGCATGACCTGCCAGTTCGACGACGAACGCCTCTACGCGGACTACGAGACGCTGCTGGGAGACCTGTCGCCCGACACGGCACCTCCGGCGCCACTGCCGGAGTAGTCAGTCCCCAGACCATGTCAGAAAAAAAAGGGCGACCCACCGGGCCGCCCTTTTTCGGGTCTTGCATTGGCTCGAACACCTGAGTGTCAGAGCGCTTCCTTCGTCGTCTTCACGATCGCCGCCGCAACCTTGTAGGGGTCCGCATTCGAAGCCGGGCGGCGGTCTTCGAGGCGGCCTTTCCAGCCGTCCTCAACGGTGCCTACCGGGATTCTGATCGAAGCGCCGCGGTCCGAAACGCCGTAGCTGAACTCTTCGATCGACTGCGTTTCGTGCTGGCCCGTCAGGCGCTGATCGTTGTCTGCGCCGTAGACGACGATGTGGCGCGGGATGTTCTTCCCGAACTCTTCGCAGATCTTGGTGAAGACGCCCTCGTCACCCGACTCACGCATGAGTCCGTTGGAGAAGTTCGCGTGCATCCCGGACCCGTTCCAGTCCGTGTCGCCCAGCGGCTTCGGATGCCACTCGATCGCGTAGCCGTGCTTCTCGGCGGTCCGTTCGAGAATGTAGCGAGCGACCCAGGTCTCGTCGCCCGCGCGCGCTGCGCCCTTGGCAAACACCTGGAACTCCCACTGACCTGCCGCGACTTCCGCATTGATCCCTTCGACGTTGATCCCCGCCTCGAGGCAGGAGTCGAGGTGTTCTTCGATGCAGTCCCGGCCGTAGGCGTTGTTGCCGCCAACGGAGCAGTAGTAGGGGCCCTGGGGACGGGGATAGCCGCGATGCGGGAAGCCCGGCGGCAAATCGGTGACGGGATCCCACAGGAAGTATTCCTGTTCGAAGCCGAACCAGAAGTCATCGTCGTCGTCTTCGATGGTGGCGCGGCCGTTGGACTCGTGGGGCGTACCGTCCGCATTCAGCACTTCGGTCATGACGAGATAGGCGTCTTTCCGATCAGGGTCCGGGAAAATTGCGACGGGCTTCAGCAGGCAGTCCGAGTCACTACCGTCAGCCTGTTGCGTGGAACTGCCGTCGAAGGACCACATCGGGCACTCTTCCAGGGTTCCGCCAAAATCCGACTCGACGCGGGTTTTGCTGCGGAGACTTTGTGTCGGCTTGAATCCGTCCAGCCAGATGTATTCGAGTTTGCTTTTGCTCATTGTCTTTCGTATTCCTCCAATAGGGCTTTGATCTCGCGACCTGGTTGCGAAACCGGCGCCCACCAAACTCGACCTCAGTCGGTCCCCCGTCGGGTGGTGCGCCTCTCGTTACAGCCAGATACTCACGGCTTGCCGCTTGAATGCGCTGCGCATCAAGCGTTCCGCCTTTTGATGCAACAAGCGTTCCGCTTTTTGCCTGGTGGCGCATCACAACCCGTGCGAATGCGCCAAACGTGCGCCATTACAGGACTTTTTGGTGCTTCGGGCACATCCTGACCTCTCCACTCCAAGCCCTGCACGGTCCCGACATCGGGCTGTTTGCACCAATTTAGTGCAAACGACCTGGGTACTGCGCACTGTTTGCGGGCGGAGTATCTGCCATTCAGATGCGCATTTCCAGCGGCCACAGATTCGGAGGACACCGGCCAATTCCACACACCGTTCAGCCCCTTGACCAGGTCCGCAGGCTGCCGTTCCAGGTTGATCAGGCGGTCACCATTCGTGCAGCAGTCGCACTACCTCGGTGCAATTGTTCGGGCGTCCTGCGGGATCGTTCGACAGGCACGCCATCGTCAGTTTCGCGAGCAGGTCGGGGACCCGAATGTTGGTCACACTCGACGGATCGGGAGGCGCTGCCCCCACGATCTGCTCGGTCATTTCGCGTACCGTCTCCGCGAGAAACGGAGTTCGGCCGGTCAGGACTTCGTAGAGCACCGCGCCGAGGCTGTAGATGTCCGTCCGATAGCCAATCTGCGGATCACGCTGAATCTGCTCCGGGGACATGTAGGCCGCCGTACCCTGAAGCTTCGCCTGACCGGTGATGTTGTCGGGGCGCTCGCTCGCGTTGCTCGCGGCCGCCGCGTTCGGATCCAGCTCGTCTTCCGTCCCCTCCCGACTCCAGACTTTCGCCAGCCCCCAGTCGACGAGCAGCACCTCGCCGAACCGCCCGACCAGGATGTTCTCCGGCTTGATGTCACGATGGACCACACGGTGGCTGTGTGCATACGCGAGGGCGTTGGCAACCTGAATGATCACCTCGGTCAGTTGGGTGAGGTCATACCGTTCCCGGTAATCGAGCACCTCCCGAAGCGTGTAGCCATGCACGAGTTTCATCGTGAAGTACAGATGCCCCTGACGATCCTTGCCGAGATCGTATGTCGGCACGATCGACGGATGCTGGAGCATGGCGCTCACGCGCGCCTCACGCAGGAACCGCCGTTGCTCGATCGCATCTGCCTGAAACTCGGGAAGGAGCTTCTTGTGGCAGATGGTCCGGTTGAAGATCACATCGCGACAGGAACTGATGACACACTTGCCACCCTTGGCAATGGTCTTGAAGTACATATAGCGCGTTGCCGGGTTGATCTGCTCCGGCAGCGGCTTGTCTGTCTCTTCGAGGTAAACCGCGGCGTAATCGTCGTCCTGCGGTGCCTCGGGGAACTGCGTCATGGCCGAGTCCTTCTGACTGGTCTTCCTGAAAGTGTCTTCCCGACCGCGCGTCCCGGGCCCGCAGGAACCGGTCATCCCGTCCCGACGGAACCCGGGCGACCCTCAGTCACTCCGTTCATTGTAATCACTGAGTGCGCAATGTCCCTCCGTAATGCCCCTGGTCACCCGACGGGATAGGGACCGTCCACCTCATCGAACGTCCTCGGGTGGTACCCCTTCGAGCCGACCGACAGGGCTGTCTCCGAGCGCCAGCCCTGACCTTTGCGGACCTTCCCGAGGATCGCCGCAAAGTCCCACTCGGGCGACCAGCCAAGTTCCCTGCGGGCCCTCGCATTCACGTAGACGCGATCAAACGACTCCGGCAGGCTCCAGGATCGCTCGGCGTACAGTTCGCGGTGCGGCACATAGCGCTCGACGACGCTCGCGGGATCGGTCACCAGATCGGCGACATCAGCTTCGGCAAAGGGCGTTGTCGCGGACACGATGTAAAGGCCGTGCCCTATTGCCGGCGCGCGCCCGGCCGCGCACAGGTGCGCGTCGACCACGTCACCAACGTCGACCCGTCGATACAGGAACTCGTTGACCTTGAGGTTTTCGTCACTGAACCCTGCGCGCTGTGTCTCGCTGTCATCCTCTTCGGGAAAAAACCGTGAGGTGCGCAACACCAGACAGTCGAGACCGTGATTGCGGTGGAACAGTCGGCACAGGTCCTCCGCCGCGAGCTTCGTCACGCCGTAGATATTTTTAGGTCGCGGCGCCAGCGACTCGGTCACCCAGACCGCCGGAGCGCCCGCCGCGGGTTTCATCGCGTCTCCATACACACTGGTCGTGCTGGTGAAGACAAAGGCGCGGACCCCTTCCGCCACCGCAGCCTCGAGCAGCACAAGCGTCCCGGACACGTTCGTTTCGATGAACGCCTGCTTCGAATGCGTGGCGACGTGGGGTTTATGGAGCGTCGCGGTGTGCCAGACCACGTCCACCCCGCGCATCACGTCAGCCATAAGCTCGGCATCGGCCACTGAGCCCTGCCGGGTAGTGGTCGGCGAGTCGCTGACGTCCACCCCGATCACGTCTGCCCCATCCAGCCGGAGCCGACGGACCATCGCTCCTCCAAGGTGACCCGCAGCACCCGTCACGAGCGCTTTCATTGTCTGCTTCCGCCGTTACGAGACGACGACTGTATCCAACCCGGCCCTTGCGCGCAGCACGCTTTTCAGTGAGCCTCGGAGCCGGAACTACCGTTGCGAAATCACGAGGAGAGGACGCGCATGCGCGATGTCGAGGGCAAGGTTGCATTCATCACAGGCGGGGCCAGCGGGCTGGGACTTGCGATGGCCAGGTCGTTTACCAACGCCGGTATGAAAGTGGTGGTCGCGGACATACAGGATGACGCGCTCGAGGCGGTCGCCAACGAGTTTTCCGAGTCGAACGTAAATCTGATGACGATGAAGGCCGACGTCACCGACCGGGACGCCATGGAAGATGCCGCGACGCGGACGCTCGCTGCGTTCGGCAAGGTCCATGTGGTCTGCAACAACGCCGGCGTGGCGGTCTCCGGCAACATCGCGGACATGACCTACCAGGATTGGGACTGGGTCACCCGGGTGAACCTCGACGGCGTGGTGAACGGCGTCGTGAGCTTCGTCAATCGCATCAAGGAGCACGGCGAAGGCGGCCACTTCATCAACACCGCGTCCATCGCCGGACAGTTCGGCATGCAGGGACTGTCCGTCTACAACGCAACCAAGTTTGCGGTCGTCGGCATGTCCGAAGCGATGCGGCAGGACCTCGCTCCTGACAACATCGGAATCTCGGTCCTGTGCCCGGGCTTCGTCGCAACCAACATCTTCACCTCGCAGCGCAACCGTCCGGACGCGCTGGGTGGGCCGGACGCCGCCGGCTTCGGCGCGGGCATCACCGACGGCATGTCGAACGCGACACCTGAACAGCAGCAGATGCAGCAGATGCTCGCATCGATGCTCGACCCGTCCGTGATCGGTGACATGGTGCTGCACGCAATCCAGAACGACATCTTCTACATCCTCTCCCACGGAGACTTCCGCGAGCAGCTCACCGCACGGGGCCAGGAGATTGCGGGGTCGTTCGACCTGTGGAGCGCCTGGCGCGAAGAACACGGCGTCTGAGGACCGATCGCGGCCGTCACCGCGCGGAGCTGTCAGCTGTGCGCCCTGGCCGCGATGAAACCGCCGAGCAGGATTGCCGCCCCGCCGGCGATCGTCAGCAGGTCGGGCACCTCACCCCAGAACAGCCAGGACGCAATCGCAACCCAGATCAGGTTCGTGTACTCGAACGGAGCAAGCGTCGCGGCACGCGCATAGCGTGACGCCAGCGCCGCGAGAAAGTGGATGCACGCCGACCCCACGCCGGCGATGGCAAAGAGTCCCCAGTCCCAGCCGGTGGGTGTGACCCAGTTCCCGGAGAGCGTCAGCGCGAGCGCAACGACGCCCGAGATGGGCATCATGTAGACGGCAAGCGTCGCAGGTCGCTCGCGGCCTGCCAGTTGCCGGTTGCTGACGAGGATCAGCGCCCAGCAGGTTGCTGATCCAAGAATCGAGAACACCGCCGGATGCAGCGCAAACTCCGTCGACTCGATTCCGCCGCCGGACGCCACGATCGAGACCGTGCCCGAGAACCCCACCAGCACCCCAATCCATCGGCGCGCACCCACGCGCTCGCCGATCAGCGGCCGCGACAGCAGCACCACGAGCAGGGGCGCCACATAGGCCAACAGCACCGCGTTGACGAGCGGGACGAACTTCAGTCCGTAGAAGAAGCCGAACGTGGCCCCGCACGCGAGACAGCCGCGGTACACGTGCCACAGCGGCAACCGGGTGTGAAACGCCCGGAGCACGCCGCCCTCGCGATGCGCAATCGAGAGCGCGACCGGAATCGCAAAGAGCGTTCGCAGCAGGACAATCTCGGCGGTCGAGTAGGTCCCCGCGAGCGCTTTCACCGACGTATCAATCGCGGCTGCGCAGAACATTGCCGCCGACATCAGCGCCGCACCTTTGAACGCATGCTCCGGAAGCGCGGACGGACCCGCCTCGACGGCCGATTGATCAGTTCCTTGCAGGTCGGTTGCGGCCGGGGCGGCGTCGCGCGCCAGGGGTTCGTTCATGGGGTGTTCCCGCTTCGCGACTCCCGTCGCGGGCGGCATTTGAAACTACGGGCGAGCCAAGTTCAACACCCCTGTCACGGTTGGGGATCACCGGCCAGGGTGAGGCTCAGAACCAGCCGCCACCCTCGTCAGTACACTTCGGCACGTCCGTCTCGCCGGTCCACGGCGCAATGGGCACCGTCGAAATGGCGTTTTGGGGCGAGCCGTCGACGAGTCTCTCGCTGTAGACGAGGTAGACGAGCGTGTTGCGTGTCTCGTCACAGAACCGCGAAACGCGCAGCTTCTTGAACATGATCGACCGCCGCTCGCTGAAGACTTCCTCGCCCGCCTTCAGTTCGCCGTTGATGCTGATCGGACCAACCTGCCTGCAGGCAATGGACGCATCCGACGTATCTTCTGCAAGCCCCACGGCACCTCTGACGCCTCCGGTGACCGCACGGCTCACGTGACACGCGACGCCCGCAACCTTCTCGTCGTCGAACGCCTCGATCTTGATCTTGTGATCGGGCCCGATGAGCTTGAAGGCGGTGTCGACCTCGCCCACCTCCTCGGCGTTGGCGAACGACGCCAACAGCGCGAGGCCAAACAACCCCGCTGTCAGAACCCGCATGCGGTTCTCCCTTGATTCATCTGTACCTATGACTCGCAAGCCGACCCGCTGATTTGAACGATCGTGCCTCATTCTTCACGCGGAAACAGCCCCGTTGACCTGGCAGGCGATCACGCTGCCTGCGTCCTCGAATCGCCACGCTTTCCCGATCCGAGGTGCCCGACGTCGTGGCTGAGCGCGGACCGCATCGCGGTGACGAACAGCACCGGGCGCATGGACGACCTGTCTTCGGTGAGGCCCTCCGGTTCGCTCATTCGTCCGCCTCCTGTGCTTGCCGGACTTCCTACCCTGCCACAGCCCGCCCCCGGTGGCACACGTTGTGAGCTACGGCGTGCTTCGCTATGGTGCTCCGTCCACATGAGGTGACCCAGACAGGCGGCCGTATGCCCACTTCGCTCTCCACCGAACGTCTTTCCAGAATCTCCGCATGGCAGTCGGCGCTCGTCGATCAGGGCGCTGTGCCGTGTGCGCTGACCCTCGTCAATCAGGGCGGCGAGACCGCATTTCTCGAAGGCGCGGGCTGGGCGAGCGTCCCCGCCCGCGATCCGATCCGGAACGACAGCATCTTTCGCCTCTACTCCATGACGAAGCCGATCGTGTCGATCGCCTTGCTCCAGCTCTACGAGGAGGGGTGCTTTCAGCTTGGGGATCCACTCCACCAGTACCTCGGCCCCAAGTGGCGCAAGGAGAACCTGCGCGTGTTTGCGGGCTGGAACGGCGACGATGAGGCCCGCAAGTCGCTCGACTACGCGACCGTACCCTGCGCGAGCGACATCACCGTCGGCCAGATTCTCACGCATACGGCGGGGCTCTCCTACGGATTCGATCCTTCCGGGCGCGGCATCCCTGTAGACCGGGTCTACGCCAAGACGCTGCGTCATCCCGCACGCAAAGATGCGCCACGGGATCCGAACGATCCCTCCATGATGGCCGCCTTCTGCGACGCGCTTGCTGAAATGCCGCTGCTCTACCAGCCCGGCACCCAGTGGAACTACTCCTACGCCGCGGATGTCTCGGGCGCGCTGATCGAGGTGCTCTCCGGGCAGCCGCTCGATCAATTTCTGGCCGAACGCCTGACCGGACCGCTTGGCATGTCGGATACGGCCTTCGACGTACCAGCAGACAAGGCGGACCGGCTTGTCCGCAACACACGCTACGTCGCGCCGGCAGACGCGGAAGGAGGACCGGTCACCGCGGACCGCGCGCTCGTCTGGCCCCATGTCGGGAGCTTCGAGGACGTCGACGACGCATCCAGAGCAGGCTATCTGAACGGCGAACGCCCGAAGTTCCTGTCCGGTGGAGGGGGCCTCGTCGGCACCATCGGTGACTACTCCGCCTTCTGCTCGATGCTGCTGGCGGGCGGCGTGACGCCTGACGGCACGCGCCTGCTCGGCCGCAAGACGCTGCAGTTCGCAACGAGCAATCATCTTCCCGGCGGCGCGGGGCTCATGGATCTCGTGCCCAAGCCCGAATTCCAGTATTCGGAGACGGCCAAGAACGGCGGGGCCTTTGGACTCGGATTTTCCGTCGTGGAGTCGCCGCAGGCGGCCCAACTCATTGGCTCGGTGGGCAGCTTCGCGTGGGGCGGTGCCGCGGCGACCCTGTTCTGGTGTGACCCGGTGGAAGATCTGCACGTGATTTTCTGCACGCAGGTCATGGGAATGCAGCCGCCCAACATGTTGCGCGCCAAGCTCGGGAGCCTTGTCTACAGTTCGCTGACCTGAGCGACCGGCCGCCTCGCTTCCCGATTCCACCACAAGCATGCGCCCGACAACGGCGGGCTCTAGGGCTCCGGAATCGGTTGAACCAGGTGGTACTGACCAGGCCTCAGGCCGGTGAGCGTGCGGGTTGTACCGTCCCGCCAGGTGACCGTCGCCGAAACGGACGGCTCCGGGCGCTGCAAACCAAACACCACGCGCGGGTCGCTGGCCGATGCATAGCTGCCGTCCGTGCGCACGGTGCGGGTATTGCACTGGCCGAGCGCAACTGACGCGCCCAGCGCATGGGCGCCATCCGCTCCGCGCAACTCGAAGCCGATCCAGGCGCCGCGCGCGTCGTTGCGCAGCAGCCGGGCCGGCCCGTTGCTGTTGGTCAGAACAATGTCCGAGTCTCCATCGTTGTCCAGATCGCCGAACGCGGCGCCCCGGCTCACCTCCTCGCTGCGAAGCGCAGGCCAGCCGGTCACCTCGCTGAACCGTTTACCGTCATTGCGCCAGAGCTGGTTCCGCAGGCGCAGGGGATAGTCCTCGCCCGCCTTGCGCTGCGCTTCGATCGGGTAGACCGCGCCGTTGGCCACAAAGAGATCCAGATCGCCGTCGAGTTCCAGATCGAACCACCGGGTGCCAAAACCGGTGAACGCGGCGCTGGTCGCGCCGAGCCCCGCGGCGTTTGTACCGTCGACGAACCAGCCGCCCTGATTCAGATAGAGCGTGTTCGTCTCCGTGGTGAGATGCGTCACGAACAGATCAGCGTCACAGTCCCGGTCGAAGTCGGCGGCGTCGAGGCCCATGCCCGCCTCAGGCGCACCGTTCGAGTTGTAGGCGACGAACGCGAGGACGGCACCCTCGCCAAACCGCTTGCCGTCATTCAGCCACAGCAGGTTTGCGGCGCCGTCGTTGGCGATATACCAGTCGAGGCGTCCGTCGCCGTCGAAATCGTCAGCGATCACGCCCATGCCGGGGCCGGTTGCCGCGTCGATGCCCCACGCCCCGGTCATGTCCTCGAACGCAAAGCCCCCCGCGTTGCGATAGACCCGGTCCTGGCTCGCCGGATAGACGTCCGGTGCACAGTATGTGGGCCGCTGTGCGGCGTCTTTGCAGTCTTTGTTCTTCGCGAGCGAATAGTCGAGGTAGTTGGCGACGTAGAGATCGGGGCGGCCGTCGTCGTCGACGTCCGCGAAACTCGCGGACACCGACCATCCCGTATCACCAAGCCCGGACCGATCCGTCACGTCCCTGAATCTGCCGTCACCCAGATTCTCGAAGAGTTGATTAGCGCCGAAATTCGCGAGGAAGACGTCCAGATCGCCGTCACCGTCCACGTCTGCGGTGGCAATGCCCATCCCATACTCGCTTGCGACAACGCTCGACGCCTCTGTCACATCCACGAACCTGAGGCCGTTCGCGTCGGAGACATTCTGGTACAGGCGATCGCGGAGTAACGCGCCGCCGCGCGCATCGAGCGGCCCGCCCTGCACGAGCCACACGTCCAGTCGGCCGTCGCCGTCGAAATCCAGTAAGCCGGCACCCGCGCCCACCGTCTCGACAAGCCAGCGACGACCGCGCATGCCATTCTCATGGACAAAGTCGATCCCTGCTTGCGCGCTGATCTCTGCAAGCCCCGGGGAGTCCGCGTATCCCGACACACAGGCAAACGTCAGGGGGAGCGCAAGCAGCAGAGCGCGCCTCCGTGGGATACGCAGATCAGGGATTGTCGACACTTCCGTCAAAATACGAGACGGCGCGCCGGAACGCGTCGACGCCCACTTCGATGCCGGCAAGGCGCCCGGGGATGTCGTCAGCGGGCGGGTGGATGCCGCCCCAGATGCGCGACAAACTGCATTGGTCGGACGCATCCCGATAGGTTGCCCATTGCAGGGTCATGGACACCGACGGGCCTTCCTCGAACACGAGGAACTCGTTGGCCTCGATCTCGAAGCCGCTCATGCCGCCCGGGAAGAACGCATCGCCGGTCATCGCCGTAAGCACCTCGGCCGCCGCCCGCGAGTACGTCGAGTGCCCCGATACGTAGCCTGCAAACGGCGGTGTGACGAATGTCGGCCGCTGGTAAGGCCACCAGTCTTCCGCGCGAATCCAGTCGACACCGGCGACGTCGGTTGCCGGATCCTGGACAAAGTCGGGGCCACGCCATGCGCGCAGCTTGATCTTGCCGACGTGTTCGTCGGCGTCGCCGGCGAGCGGATCGCCGTCTGCGATGACCTCGATGAACCCCGGTTCCAGCGGAATCCCGTTGGCGTCGTAGGCCACCCCCGCGGGATCGCTGCTCTGACCAAGATCGGCCATGGCGCGGATCGCCGAGATCGGCCGGATGTAGTCGTACCAGCCTTTCATGCCCCAAGCGGTGATCGCCGCATCGTGCATAGCGCCGCCGAGTGCAAAGTAGCCTTTGACGTCCCACTCCAGCCGATCGATCACATCCCCCTGGCCCATGAAGCGCCGCTCGAGATCCGGATGATCATTCACCTCGTTGAGGATCACGAACCAGTGGCCCGGCGGGGTCTCGGAGTCGGGGCCGTCCGCCCAGAACTCCGCGAGGACGCGACTGTAGTCGCCGCGCGGCACGAGCTGCGGCACGTACGCCTCGCCCGTGGCGGGATTCGTCGCATACCCGGTACTGGCGTCTCCGCCCGCGAGTGCGTCGTAGAAGGCCCGGTAGCCGGGAAAGTTCGTCGGGTAGTCGTCGACCGCAATATTGCCCAGCGCCGCGGGCGAGATATCGACCATGGCGCCGTCTGCCGGATCGAGGTGCGCTGACCAGATCGAGACGAGCGCAAAACCCCACTGGTATTCGGCCTGCAGCGCGCCGCCAACCAGAGGCGGAGCGCCCGGATCGTGATACACCCAGTAGTCGAAGCCGTCCCGGCTGTAGACGGTCCGATCGTCAGCCGAAAGCGCAAATGGCTCAACCTGACCCCATTCGGGTGACAGAAAGTCCGGATCGGACGTCACGGGATTACCCGCCTGATCGACAAACTCGCTGAGAGCCAGCGCCTGCCAGCGATTCAGGTCGACGATCGATGGGTTACCTGGCTCCGCTGGCGCCAAATGGGGATTTACCGGCGCGTAAGCGACGTTTGTATAGTCGTTGGCTTCGTTCGAGCCATCCTGCAGCCCGAACGCGAGGTAACACGCACCAATGTGATTGCCGAGCGCGGCGCCGGCATCGTCACCGCCCGCGGCATAGTCGATGTCTTCAAACTCCGGGTCGAGGCCAAGCGCACTCATCAGCGCGTCCGCATCCCGTTCGATCGCCGTTGCCCGCGGCGAGTTGGCAAACCGTGCGCGAATGATCCGGTACGCCGCATGACTGAGCGCGGCATCCCGCTGGCCATCCGTGTGGGGCATAGGCAACGCCTCAACGCCGCAGGAGACGCCCGCGCGGGTTCTGCCGAGCAGCCAGGGCGCAGTGTTTCCTGCGTCAAACACCGACCACGCGTCGTACATGGCAGCCGAGATGTGGAAGAGATTGCGGGCGTGCACGGTCGGGCGTGCAAAGTCATTGCGGATGGACTGCAGCAGGAGCTCGCTCCAGCGACGTGCGACCGACACGCCGGGACCCGCTGCGACGCCAGGCACATAGTTGGCGGTCACGGTCTCGGCGCCCGCGGGCATCGTGAAGGTTGTCGTCGACGCGGCCGCATCGGCAAACGTGCCGCCGCCGGTGCTTGTCCAGTGGCTGAAGAAGTATCCTTCCGCGGGCACGGCCGCAACAAGCGGCACCAAGTCTCCCTGCTGGTAGGCGCCGTCTCCCGATCCCTGAACGACCGACAGGCTCTGGCTGACGCCGTCGCGTTCGATCGTCAAGAGCTGGTCAGCGGCCACCGCATCCCGACGGGATGCACTGCCGTCAGGCCATCGCACCACGACGTCCGCGACAGTCGCTGCGCCCAGCCCGAAGTGAACCTCGAACGGGTTGTGGGACGTGAAGTTGTTACCGCCGCGCAGTTCGCGGACCTGCGTCCCATACTCGGTTGTCACGGTCACCCATGACCCGATCCCGAGCCGGTTCCCTGTCGCGTCCCGAAGCCGGATCGTGAGGTAGTGATTATCGTTATCCGTGTCGTTGCGGTAGTGCGCGAGCTGTTGTTCGTCATTGCTCGCGACGACGATGTCGATCGTGCCGTTCCGATCCGCATCGAAACAAGCGACCCCCCGTCCCTGGCCGGTGTGATCGACACCAAACTCATCTGCAGATTCGACGAACGTGCCGTCACCCTGGGCGTGAAAAAAGCGAGAAGGATTGGCCAGGAAGAGCGAGTCATCTTCGCCCTCATCGCTGGTATTCGAACCCGACCCGGTGAACCCGCGCCATCCATTGACGTGATATATGTCGAGATTACCGTCGTTGTCGAAGTCAGCGAAACACGAGCCCCAGCCCCAGGCTCCGTCCTCAACACCGGCTACGCTGGTGACGTCTTCAAATGCGCCAGTGCCATCGTTCCGGTATAGACGATTTCCCCGAAGCGCGTTCTGCTGAAAGATCGATGAGACGAACCAGTCCATGTCGCCGTCGTTGTCATAGTCGCCCACCGCGGCGCCCATGCCCGCTTCATCGATGATGACGTCCCTGTCCGTCGTGCGGGTGAACGTGCCGTCACCGTTGTTTCGCATGACCTGACTCGTCTGGAAATCCGCAGCAAAGAGCAGATCTGGGTCGCCGTCTGAATCGATGTCCGACAGCGTTGGCGTAAACGTGTAGTCATACAGGATGCCGTCCGCACCCCGTCGCGCCGTGCTCGCCGTCTCGATCAGCAAGTCGAGTCCGGCTTCGTCCGTCACGGGCTCGAACGTCCCATCGCCCCGGTTGCGAAACAGCGTTTCCGTGCCTGCAGCGGGTGTACCCCAGCGGCCAAGGATCAGGTCCAGGTCTCCGTCCTGATCGTAGTCTCCGAACAGAGACGATACGACAACCGGCCCATCGAGCTGGATTCCAGAACCCGCTGTGATGTCAACGAAGGTGCCGCCCTGGTTCTCGAACAGGTAGTGGAAGTCGCCCTCGATCACGCCCACGAACAAATCCAAATCGCCGTCACCGTCGATGTCACCAAACGCCGGGCCGCTCGACTTGGCCGTCAGGTTGAGGCCAACGCTGGCCGCGACTTCATCGTACGTCCCGTCACCCGCGTTGCGGTAGAGGTGCCAGGGGGCGGCGTCACCACCCACGACCAGCAGATCGATGTCGCCATCCGCGTCGTAGTCAGCAGCTGCGATTCCGCTCGCGAACTCCCTGGGCTCAGCTTCCTCGCGCAACACCTCTGCCCGGTTGATGTCGGTCTGGAAGCCCCATTTGCGTGACATGCCGGCAAACTCCGCTAACTCGGAAAAGCGAACCGGCGCGTTTGGGTCCGCCGTCGTTGTCGGTGTCGGTGTGGGTGTGGGTGTGGGTGTGGGTGTGGGAATCGGTGTGGCTGCCGGAGTTGGTGTCGATGTGGGCGCTGGGCTGCCACCACCGCCGCCACCACCACCCCCACAGCCCGCGAGCGCCAGAACCAGGACTACCAGAACGGGCTGGAGGATGTTGTCGATACGTCTCACAGATACGAGTTTACCGAGAGCGCGACCGATCGTCCCCATCATGCGATCGACCCACAGCGGACTCGGTTTCGGTACCCGCCCACAGAAGTCACTCGGCCGGGGCAACGGACGGCGGTAGCCACCACGTCGAGGCCTTTGCGAACGGGCGAAGCCCGGCAAACGAGTCTGATTCGATGCTCTCGAGCAACATGCTGGCATCGGTATGCGGCAGTTCGGAGCGGGCTGCTTCAGCCGCGCCATCAATGTCACCTGCGCCCAGGCGCGCAAACGCCGCAGTGATGCGCGTATCCGCGTCATCCCGGGCTCGCAGTACAGCGTTCGCCCGCTGTATGGCGACGTCACCGCGGCCGCAAAGTGCTTCTGCGCGCGCAAGTACGATGTGCGCCTTTCCCCAACCCGGCTGCAGTGCGAGCGCGCGTTCCAGCGCGGCGACCCCGCCACAATCGCCGCGCCCGAGGCGAGCAATGCCGAGCCAGTATGCGTGGCGGGCATCGGCTCGTTCGGCGAGTAATCCCGCATAGAGCTCGCTCGCGAGCTTGTACTCGCCGTCCTGCATCGCGAACGCGGCCGCAAGCTGACGTGCCTCGGGTGCGTCATCCAATTCGCGGCACCGCGCCAGTGCCGACCGTGCCGCCACCGGATTCGATGCCCTCAGGATGTACGCAAATGCGTACCAGGCGGGCGCCGCGTCCGGCATTCGTTCAGTCAGTTTACGGGCCACCGCGATCGCTTCAGCTCCACGGTTGGCGTTGGCAAGTTCGGTCACCAGACGCAGGCCAAGTCCAAGATGGTCTGGCGCAAACGTCACGGCATTGCGCAGGGACCGAATGGCCTGATCCCGGTCGCCGCGCGCAAGCGCCCAATCCGCCGCAACCTCGAATACACGGGAAGACTGCGAGAGGTACGCGACCTCCAGCAGCCTTCGATCTTCGATCTTCGGAGCAAGTCGATTCCCCGGGTCCCGTGTCAACCAAACCTCCACGGCGTCGAGGTCCCCCGCCTGGCGGTGGATGGAGGCAAGTTTGAAGGCCGTCTGCCCAGCTTCCGGCTCAATCTCCCATGCGCGTTCCAGAAGCTCAATAGCACGCGCGTTGTCACCTTCTGCGACAAGCACGTCGGCGAGTGTCGCCATGACCACCGCTGCGCCAGGCGTAATCGCCAGCGACTGCTCCAGCGCCACACGCGCTTCGCCAACTTCACCGGTCAGCCATCGCGCAAGCCCCAACCGATACCAGGCCGTCGCGTCTTTCGGCTCAAGTTCGGTAACCTGGGTGAAATCCCGGATGCTGCCATCGATGTCTCCCAGTTCAGACAAGGCGATTCCGCGCAGGTAACGCCATTCCGACAGGTCCGCTTGGCGCAGCGCCTCGCTGTAGGTGTTGAGCGCCAGTTCACGCAAGCGCTGCGCGTGGTAGAGCATCGCGAGCTGGCCCCAGGCTGATGAACGTTCAAGAGGCGTCTTCGCGTCCAGCACCTTCTGCATTGTCTCGGCGCGCGCGGTGCGGAGTGTCTCCACGAGGGCGGATGGAAGTCCCGCAAGGTCGTCCACCTCTTCGGCCTGCGCCCAAGAGGTCATCGCGAGCCACAGCACTGCCAACCACGCTCGACCGACGCGGGGCATTCTCACTCTGAGACTCACAGACTTCTCCCCTCGCCGCGCCGCAAGGTCACGGTTTCTCCGGCGCTGATGCTCCCGAACGATTCAACTTCGCCATCTGCCCAACGCACTCGCACTTCGCTCGCTTCGCCGGCTTCGGCAAGTCCTATCAAAACACGCGGATCATTCGACGCTAGGTAACTTCCCGTCCGCTGAACTTCGCGCGCGAGCCAGCGTCCGTCAACTTTCGCCAATACGCGAGCGCCTAGGGCCAGCGCGTCTCCCTCCCGAACGCTAATCCTGATCCAATTACCACGCCCAGGCGCTCTGTTCATCAGCAGATACGCTCTTGCGTCTCGGTTAACGATCAGCAGGTCCATCCCACCGTCGTTGTCGACGTCGCCAACCGCGACAGCCCGGCTGGTGTGTCTGAGGGGCGCCATCGCCTCTCCCACCGGGACAAAGCGCACGCCACCCGCTCGGCTTTCACCGCGATACAGGACGTTCGGCTCAGCGAACGCATCGTCCGCGAGATTCACATCTCCATCAACCTTGCCGTTGGCCTCAAAGAGGTCGAGCGTCCCGTCGTTATCGAAGTCGACCAATGCAACACCAAAACGCGTGTACCTGCCGCTCGTTGCCCCCAATCCTATCATCGAGGTCGCGTCGGCAAAGTACCGACCTTCGTTTCGAAAGAAAGAGTCCGTTTCGCCCTCGAGGTTCACGACAACAACATCCACGTCACCGTCGTCATCCACATCTCCCGCGCCCACACCCATCCCGGCCTTAGCCATGCCGTGTTCGTCCACAGCGCAGCCCCACTCTCCTGCCCGATCGGTGAACCGCAGCCCACCTTCGTTGATCCACAGATGATTGAGGGTCTTGTCGTTGGCGACGAACAGGTCAAGGTGGCCATCATTGTTGAAATCCGCCGCGACCAACCCAAGCCCGTTGCCCGAACTGCGGTTCAGACCTGCGGCGACCGTCACGTCGGTGAACGTGCCGTCACCGTTGTTGCGGAAGAGCCGGTCAACCGCCGGCGACTTGTATGCGGTGGGTGAACAGTAGGTGAGCTTGCCTCGCGCCCGACACTCCTTCTCGATGTCGAGACTCCAGTTCATGTAGTTCACGAGGAAGAGATCAAGGTCACCATCTGTATCAAGGTCGAGGAAGGCCGCCGCAGTACCCCAGCCGGGATGCGCAACCCCAGCCATGACCGCAACGTCTTCGAATCGACCGGTGCCGTCATTGCGCAGCAGTGCATTGGCTCCGACGTTCGTGACGTAGAGGTCCACGTCGCCGTCACCGTCATAGTCGCCCGCGGTGACCCCCATCCCATAACCGCTGTCGCCTGTACCATTGGCCGCTTCAAAGGTCCCGTCACCCCGATTGAGGTAGAGCTGATTGCCGGTACGGGCAGCGCTGCTGTCATCGAGACGCCAACCGCTCTGCACAAGATAGGCATCGAGGTCGCCATCGCCATCAAAGTCTGCCAGCGCCGCCCCACCCCCGACGATCTCGGGCAGGAGCGGTCTCAGGCCTGTACCACGCGTGAACCCCGACCGATGCTCAAAGTCGAGCCCGCGGGCCCCGGCCTCATCCACAAACCAGGCGGCGTCTCCTGGGAACTCAGCGCAACCAAGCTGCAGCAACACAGTCCCGGCTAGCAACCACGTCCGATGACGCCGCTTCAAGGGCCAGCATCCCGGAGTGTGTTCATGCGGCCGCGTGCGTGTCTAATCTGGGACTCTGCCACACCGATGGACGCGGCCCGTGCCAGCGCTGCCTCGGCCGCGGCGAACTGGCCCGCTTCGGCATGGGTTCTAGCCAGGAACAGCTGCGCACGACGATGTTCCGGGTTCAGCTCTAGAACCTCCCTGAAGTGTTCCGCCGCGGCAGTCCATTCGCCCGCGGTACCTTTGATCACGCCAGCGTAAAACAGGACGTCCGGATGCACGCGCCCCTGGTTACGCGCGGCGGTGATCGCAACGAGTGCGTCGCGGAACCGCTGTTGTCCCATCAACAGCGCAATCCTTCGTTCGTGCGCCGCGAGCAGCCCAGGCTGCAGATCGATCGCACGCCCGAAATGCTCGATTGCCCGTTCCACGTCACCCTGGGACTCGTAGATTCCCCCTAGGTTGAAATGCAGCAGATGGAAATTGTCGTGCTCGCCACGTGCCTCCTCAAGGATCCGTCGCGCCTCCTCCGCGCGATCTGCCGTCAGTAGCGCAACTGCAAGGTTATTGAGTACCGTACGGTCATCCGGCCGCTCTTCCCGCATGCGCTCGAGCAGATCGATCGCGTCTAGCGTTTCGCCAGCTTCGATCAACGCCTCAGCCTGCACAAGATGGCCACTGAATCCTCTGAGGTAGAGCTGCAGCTCATCCCGTCGCGGATCTGGCCAGGTCATCGGTGCGGTTTCGATGGGCGGAGTGAGATCAGTTGGCTTGCCGGCCTGTCGGTAGGCTCTGATTAGCAGTCCACGGACGTACGGCTGCGCGCTCCCAACCAAGTTCATCTCCAGGCGCTGGATGGCACCATCGGCGTCCCCCTTGCGCAGCGACACCCGCGCGAGCCCTACATGAGCGGCATTCAGTCCGACTTCCGTCCCGGCACGTTCGAGGACCAGTTCGTATTCCGCTTCCGCTTCGGTGATCTCGCCCGCTTCGAGATGCCAACTGGCGACCCACAAGCGCGCCGGCGCATAGTCCGGATCGAGGGCAATCGCCTGCGCTCCGCTCTTCAGCGCGCCTTCGATGTCTCCTTGCGCTGCCAGAACGTGCGCCTGGAAGTAGGGCCAGCGGAAATCGCCTTCGTCGAGGGCATGGGCCTGTGCGTAACTATCTGCTGCCGCGTCCTTAAATCCATTGGCCTCGTACGCCATTCCGAGGCGGCCACGCATCAGTCCAGAAGAAGGCTGGGACCGCGCATCAGCGAGACGTTTGCCGATGAAGCGGGCAAGGCCCGCTTCGACGCCTCCTAGGTCGGCGGTCACAGGCGCAGTCCGTTCGCGAGTCTGCCCGCATGCGGCAAGCACGACGACCGCCGCAAGCGCTCCCATTAGCTGGCGAAAAATCAACATGACCGAAATGTATCCGGAGCCGGGCCGGCTGACCAGCTGAAAGCCCACTCAAGCCCTCTGATGGAAGCCTAGGACGCTCGATGCCCGCGCGGGACTGCGCCTGCGCATCGACTAAAGGGCAGACAGGAAAATATAGTAACCGGTTCACAGCCGCCAGACTTGTCCAGTTACCTTGATCAAGTCTGGTGTGACAACCGCCGCGAGCCACTCAGGGACCCGTCATCATGATCAGACTAAACCAAACGCCTCGACTGATCGCAGCGGGCTTCTGTCTCGGTGTACTGGGCATCGCTCCAGTGCGGCGCGGACGACTGTCTGGCAGTACGTCTGAAGATAGAAAGCGCGTTAAAACGCCTTGCCTGTTTCGAGGAAGTCGCGTCAGCCCTCGATCATCGAGGGCCCGCCGCCAAAACGGCAGCGCCCAGACCCCCGAGGGTCGTCGCTACGCCTAACGCGGCGGATCGACCAGGAGCCGCAAAGCCCTCTGTCGCCGTGAAACGACCGGCACCCGCTTCTGAAGTCAAGGAACAGGGCGATAGCGGCGCCGCCTGCTCCCCTCGTTCCGCGGGAAGACGAAAAAGCCTGCGAACGCGCCCGACGCAGCGCCCGAATTCCCCGTCCAGTCCAGGATTGTCTCGGCGAGGCGCGCATCGCGCTACGCCACATGGGTCCTGATCCTCGCCAACGGCGAGGTCTGGCGCGAAAACGAGCCGGATGTGCAACGGATTCGCATAAGCCAGGACGTGGTCATCACGAAGGGCGCGCTGAACTACTCGAGGCGGCTCACCAGCGGCCGAACCATCCTCGTGCGTCAACTCCGCTAGAGACACCTGCTGTTGCAATCTGCAGCAGCCGTCCATATCTTCGCGCGGCGTCCGCTCACGTATGCGAAGGGAATTCCTCTCACGCTGACGACAGCCGTCAAACGAAGCACTGATTCAACCAGTGCTTCGTGCTAATCCGGCGCCATCGCGACAGCCACGCCGACGCGTCCCGCTGGACCACCACCAGGTTTTACAAGCTCGCCCCAACCGATCTCCCAAAAAGAAACCCCGCGTCAGAGGACGCGGGGTTTCGGTTTTGAGCCCGAACCAAGGAGTTCGGATTCTCGCTTATGTTACAGGCCGAAGTTGGCCCGGAGCATAAGGGTGCGACCCATGATGTTATCCAGATAACCTTCGTGTCCGGAGAACTGGGTGATTACATCGGGATACGTGTCGAAGATGTTCCGAACACTCGCCGTCAGCGTCATCGTGCCGAGTCCGAAGACGTCGGTGCGACGGTAGCTGTAGGTGAAGTCCCAATACATCCTGGAGTCTATATCACACGTCGGCCACGGCTGGTAAGCGCAACGCTCACTCTGCGGGATCTCAGTCGGAGACTCACCTTCGCCATAGGCACGTACGAAGTGCGGATAGGCCAGAGTGCCGTCACCGACCACGTTCCAAGTCCAGGAGGGTACGAGGGTACGCGGGTCAAGCGCATCACGAGCGTTGATCGCGTCCCATGCAACATTGATGTTATCTACACGGTCGTGCCAGCGTAAAGCGAGCTGTGCCGTGTGGCTGCCTTTAAACCAGCGCAGGCTGGCGTTGGCGCGCCACTCGGGCGTCGGCGGCAGCACGGAGTACAGTTCCATCGCCGGAGGCGAGAAGTACTGCGAATTCCGATTGCCTACGCCGTCGATCGTGATGCCTGCGTAGATATGGTCGTTGTTGCAGAAACCGCCGGAATTGCGGCTTGCCTCGTCGCAACCAAAGCTCTTGAACTTTGTAAGTTCCTGGGTCAGGAACTGCGTTGCGCTGAAGGTGAACAGGAACTGACCTTTGTCATCGCCCATACAATTAAGGAAGCTCGAATCCGGTAGCGAGAACGAGTAGCGAGCACCGTAGATCACGGTTTCCGTCTTACGCGAACCCTGTGCTGACCAAGGCGACTCGACATAGCGAAGTGCCAGCGGTACAGCAACCGTACCGTCTTCGTTCAGACGACCACGGTCCAGTGCAGCGCCACCAAACCCGGATTCGCCTGCGCCAGCGTTGGCGTCGTTCGCGATCCAGTTGGCTACCGCGCTAGCGCGACATGCTAAGTCAGCTGCATTCGTGTAAACCTCCGAAGCAACGAAGCCAGCAGGGTCCAGTCCGCGCAGTCCTTCCACCTCTTCAGGCGTCAAGTTCTGGTTGGCGATGCGCTGGCTGTTATCCCAGTCAGCCAAGGTCGGTCCACCGCCAGGGCCTGTCGTCGCACACTGTTCAAGCACGTAGTCGTAGAACCCGTTCTCGTTCAGACCCACGTTGGTGCTTGCATCGATGTTCTCAATGCTGCCCCGGAACTCGACGTTCGTGTAGTCGACGTCGAAGACCAGATCACCTTCGAGCAACGAGAGCGAGAAGCCAACGTTGTAGAGGTCGGAGGTTTCCGGGTCGAGGTCCGCGTTTCCTGCGTTCGACACTTCGGTCAGTGGTGAACTGCCACCGAGGCCTGCACCGATCGCCATACAGTGCGGCGCATCGGGAACGATGTCACAGGTGTAGTCACGAACTGACTCGAACTGACGAATGGATGTATCGCCAAACAGCGAGTACAGACCGGGTGTCACGAAGCCTTCCGTCAAGCTTGCGCGAATTGCCAGCCAATCGACCGGCTGATAGCGCAATGCCACCTTGGGAATCGTGGTATCAAACTTCGCAGTTCCGGCTTGGCCGAAGATACCGCGCGACTCGATTTCGGTGTAACGGGCTGCAAGCTGCAGTTCCATTTCACCAAACCGTGGGCTGTTGAGCAGCGGCAAGTTGACCTCGGCGAAAATCGCGTTCGTTTCCTGCTCGCTCGTCCGCAGAGCGATCTTCGGACCGCCGGTAGCTGCCTGGTTCAGCGCGTGAGGACGGAATTCCTCTTCCTCAAGACGATAATGCAAACCAATAGCAAACCCTACAGGTTCATCGTTGTAGGGCAGGTTAAACAGGGTGGAGTTCGAAGCAACGATGTCCACGATGTTCATCTGCAGATCCTGGAGGTCGTAACCCATGACCACGCCCGCGAGACGGTTTTCTTCTTCCGTATTCACGAATGCGTGATTGGGGGGCGTCCAGCCTGGATCGTTCGGCGTTGGATGGGTAACTTGGGGATTCCCGATCGGGAAGCCGTTTTCGTCCATCATGAGGTACGTCGAGCCAAACGGGTTCCAGCAGGAATCGCCCTGCGGTCCGGCCTGACAACGCAGTGCCTTGACCATCTCCGCCGTGACTTCCTGCGGTTGGTTCGTTTCGCGAACACCTTTCGACCAGATCCAGTCGGCGTCGATGATCCAGTCATCAAGCGTCAGCTCACCACCCAGACGAATCCGGATGTCGTTACGCTGCGTACGACGCAGCCAGCTGTTGATACCGTCGTTGTGTACCCAGTCGAGGTTCGTGTTGCGCGGGTTCTTCGGGAATGCAAAGAGCAGAGCGCTTTGGTTGCTGTCGCCGACAGAGCCCGGGAAACGTGCATCCTCATAGAGAGGGATGCCGCCACCGGCCGGATTGAACCGTGCCGGTATCATCGTCACTCCGTCAGGGCCAAGAGCCGGCGTCATGTCCATCAGGAGAACGCGTGCTTCAGGGTTGCGCTGCATGTTGACGTCTGCAATCCCGTCACCGTCAAAGTCACGGTCGGGGATACCGTCGCCGTTGAGATCCTGCGCAAAGACAAGACGCTCACCGGGCTCTTCAAGGTAACTGTATCGACCGTTGCCGTCCAAATCGAAGAAGTCAAGCTGACGGTGTACCGAGTCGAGCCACATCGTCGAGAGGGTGCGCTGACCAGGGTAGTCGTACTGGTTGTTGAGTGCCGGGTCCCAAAGCTCGGTTCCGGCTGGCAGCCAGTCGTTCGTGTCGGAGCCATCCGCAAATGCGCGGAATGGGTTACCGGGGTTGGAGCCAACAGCAATCGCCATGGTGTCAGAGACAAAGGCGCCGTTAGCGGTGTCAAAATCGTTGAAACCAGGCGCATACATGCGTGTGTTGTAGTCAACGTGGGCGGCAACGATCTCACCGCGTACGGTCAGGTTGTCGTTCACATCGTACTCGAAGTACGCCATACCCTTGCGACGCTGCTCCTCAGCCTGCAGATCCTGGTAGTCGGAGTCGATCGACCGGCAGTGCCGCGCGGGGCGGTCGGGGTCGATTGTGCCGTTCAGGAAGTTGGCGTGCTTGCCAAGGTCGTTGTGAATATAGGTTGCGCCTTCCTTATGTCGGAAGGCCTGGCCTCGAATCGTACCGTGTGCGGCTGCCCACTCTTCAAGCGTACCACCGGGGCCGGCATCGATCTGGCCGTTGGCCGCTCCATCAGTTGTGATGGTTGCCCGTGAGTGGTAGTTGAACCACCGGTTCTGAGCACCGAACCAAGGGCCGCCCGGGTAGACCATGGGGCCGTGGTCGGAGTTGCCCGAACCGAAGTTGTACGCACAAGACGGGTCGTTGACCGTTGCGACTGCGATCTGGCCGAGGTTGTCAGCCCATCGGTAGGTGGTTGCCTGACGTCCATCGAAGCCACCGAGGTCACCCCGTTCTCCGGGGGTCATCAGCTCACCGTCAATGCTCCGTACCGGAACACGGAAACGACTCGCTGGATTACTGCCGATGTTGTAGGAGTCACGCCAGAACTTCGACCAGTGTGTACGGGTGTAGAACTCGTTACCGGGAGAATCGTCGCGATGCCACGGGTTACGTGAATCGATGAGGTACTCGGGGCGTTCCGTGAAACGCATCCGATCCTGCTCGCGGAGTTCCATCGCGAAGATGGCCCGACCGCGATCACCCTGCACACCACCCAAGATGCTGATACCCGAGTTGGGCTTGCCATTTTCGAGGGGCTGTGAGTAGTCGACAGAGATTTCGAGTCCTTCAAAGTCCTTACGCGGAACCATATTGATGACGCCGCTGACCGCCTCTGCACCGTACAGGGCAGAAGCACCGTCAAGGATCGTCTCGACACGACCGACTGCAATCATCGGGTACATGCCCGAGACATCCACGCCCGCACGCTCACCACGTGTGGTCGTGTCGGCAGGCAGACGGTGCCCGTCCATCATGGTCATCGTGGCACGAGTACCGAGTCCTCGCAGGTTGGCCCAGACCTCAGTGCCCTGGTTGCCCTGCTGGTTGTCCGCGCCCTCACCCCATCCACTGGATGTGCCAAGGCCGTCGTTCAGTTCTGCGCCACAACAAATGCCTTCGAAAGGCGTTGCGTTCGAATTCACGCCCAGTTGGAACGACTGGTCGAAGATGACGTCTCCGACATTCGCGCTCCCCGACAGTGAAATGTCGGCCTGGTCGAGAATGTTCTTAGGCGAAGGGAGGTCGAAGTTATCGCGACGGATATACGAACCCGTTACGAGTACCTCTTCCATCTCCTCTTCGTCTTCATCGTCCGCAGCGGAAATATTGATGCCATACCCGGACATCACCGCCACCGAGACGAGGTAGATCAGTGCTTTACGAAATCTCATTAAGATTCCCCCAAGTTAAGCCGGTCCGTACAAGCCCCGGTTTCAATTGCTACAAGCCTAACGACGGATCGCTCTGAGGCGACCTTTCGTTGACCTTGGGCCCCTTATTAACCCCTAGCAAAATCAATGTCAATTTGACGCAAGGGACCAGCTGAACTAAGTCGCGGGGTGTCTAGTGACCTTTCGCGCCCGATCATCGCGAACCAGTCCTCCCGGATGCAACCAAATGGCGCGGACGGTCAGTCAGCTTCGTTCCGCCAATCGGAAGATCAGACGCGCTGGTCTGCCGCGGGAGGTTGCGCGTGGGGGCGACTGGAACATTTGGCATGCCAACTTGACCGCCGGGGTGAGCCAACCGACTATGCGGCCTTCGTTGAACCCGCTTAGGTCCAGACCATGGTCCAGATCGGCAAGAAGATCAATCGCCGCGTCGGCTACGTCGATGACGGCAAACCGAAGCCTCTCTACACGCGCTATCACCGCGATACCGTTCAGCGTGACCTGATCGATCAGGGTTACTACGTCGACATCGAGACCAGCGAACCTGTGTTACCCGGCTACCACCGGACGCGCGACAACTACGCGACGGGAGAGTTGCCGGAACCGACTGACGATATTGAACAGCTTCGGTCAGACCTCGAGACGTTTGGCTTCTGTCTTGTAGCGGATGCCCTGACACCGGAACAACTGGATACGTTCCGCGCACGCGTCGATGAACAGGCGCGTGCGGAACGCCGACTGCGGCTCGCCGGTTTCACCTCTGCAAGCCCCGATGGCATCCCGACCAACCAGTTCCTCATTGCGCTCGCCAACAAAGGCTGCTGCTTTGCCGACGCCATCGAGTTTTCCGAGCGCAGCGTGGCGCGCGGCGAACTCCTCGATCAGCTGACCACCGAGATGCTCGGCCGGGACTTCATCTGCAACTCCGCGGCCGCTGCCATTGCCGGGCCCAACGGCACGCCTCAGGCCTTGCACTGCGGTCAGTCCATGATTCCGAAGCCCTGGCCGCCGTGGCCGTACGAGTGTTTCGTCGGGTTCCTGCTGGACGATTTCTCCGAACAGAATGGCGGCACGCTGGTCATTCCCCGCTCACACCGCATCCTGACGGAGTGTGGCAACGACCCTGTGCCTCCGCTGCCGCCAACTGCCAACGTGACAGGGCCGGCCGGAAGCGCACTCATCATGGACGGCCGCCTCGTGCACGGTACCGGCGCCAACTTCACGGACGCACTGCGTCGCCTGATCATCCTCACCTTCCACAAACCGTTCATCCGGCAGCAGGAACAGTGGGGACTCACACTCCGACCGGATGTCTACGCGAACGCTAGCGACAAGCTCAAGGCTCGGCTCGGCTTTCGCGCCTGGCACGGTGGCCTTGGCGGTTTCGAAGGGCACGGTGAAGGCGCGGTCGCGCCGCTGCGGGACGACTGGAACGCGGTCGGTGAGCTAAGCGACGAATCGGCAGAGGAAGACGGCGCCGGCTACACGATCCACGCCGCGCGTCACGCGCACAGCGCGGCTGAGTTCGAACGCATGCGCGCGGCCGGGCACCTGCTCGCAACGCAGGACGACGACTGACCGGGAGGCCGTCCGGATCAGCGCGAGCGCCGGCGCATGTCCAGGATTTGCTCCACCACCGGGTCCGGTCCCGGATTCTCCAGCGCGCGGGCCATGAAGCCGAGTACGTCGTCGAAACGAGGCGCCAGCGTTCGACCAACATGATTGCCCCCGAGCACGAGTCTGTACTCGTGCTTGATCCCTGCATCCAGCAACGCGCGATGCAGGAACTCCGTGCCGTCATTGAGGTGCAGGAAGTCCTCGTCACCCACTTCGAGGTAAATGCGAATCCCCGAGTCAATGATTGCNCCGGCGTTTTCTCCCGCAATTCGCGCCGGGTTGTNCGCATTCCAATAAGCGTCGGGCGGCGAGCCATACCGNTCTGCCAGGACGTCCGCGCCCTGGAACTCGAGNTTCTCCGNAGGCACGTCAGCGAAGTCGAGCGCGGGCATCANCGCGGGTTCCATCGCGGCCATTGCACGAAACCGGTCCGGGTAGCGCAGCCCGATCCGGCACGTTCCGTGGCCACCCATTGATACGCCGGCCAGCAGGGTCGTCTCCGCGGTTCCGGCAACGGGCAGCGTCGCGCGCAGATGGGTCAGGAACTCATCCACGATGAAGGTCTCCCAGCGCTGGCTGCCGTCGGCATAGTCGAGGTAGAAAGACCGCTCCGCATCGGGCGTCACCACCGCCATCGCCGGTAGCCGGCCATCGCGGAAGGCCGCTTCGATCTGCGGCGCTACGCCATTGAGGTAGTCGGACGAGCCACCCCCCGTGCAGGAGGATCAGCAGCGGCAGGTCGCATTGGTCGCCGTCAGGCAGGAGCACGCGGTAACGACGTGGAGATGGCACCAGCGCGGATTCGATTGAATGCCCGGTCGTCGGCATCTGTCATTCCGGAACAGAAGGGATATCAGCGCGCACCATACCAGCGCCAGGGGGGTGCATCGAATGTCCGATTCGACCGTGGCTGCACGAACCAGCGAGACAATCTCCAGCGATCCGGGGCGCAGGCCGCCCGTGTATCGGCACCGGGAGACCATCGCGTCAGGATCGCGACTGCGCAAGTTCGTTCGGACTCGCCAAACGCTCCGCGCAGGAGCGCACCGCACTCTCTCCGGCGCCCCCGGGGGCGCGGACCCGCACGGCCTCCGGGAGGGGATCAGGGAGTAGACGCGGGCCTCAGGGATTGCGCTGCAGTTCGGGTCGAAGCTCGAGAATGACCTGCAGCTGACACGCCCTGGCATGGCCCATCGCGCAGTCCGTACGGGCGGCCTCGAGTGAAGTCTGCAACGCCCGCCTGACACGCCCGACCTCCTCGGTCGAGAGCGATGTATAGCCACGGCCAAACGGCCAGCCGAAACCCCATCCCGCCGCGGGTGGCAGGTACGGGTTGCCCCCGACCCGCACGCTTCGATACGCGATCTCGGCAAAAGCCGGACTGCCGCTCACCTGTTCCACGCAGTAGCGAAACTGCAGGTCGACCGTTCTGCGTCGCTCCGCGGTCCCGCCTTGCCAGTAGTCGATGTCATGATCGGTACAACAGGCGAGGATTCGTCCGTCCGGGAACATGCTGCACCCGTCGGTGCTGAACGGTTCGAGCGGCTGCGGATCGTTCGCAGTCCGACACCCCACGAGCAACAGCGCGACGATCAGCGGAACGCAGGGACGGTAGACGGACAAAGCACACTCCTGGCAGACCTGTCAGCGTCGCATCACGCTCCGCGTCACGCAACGCACCAATGCAACCGGCACCCGATGTCACACGGCCTTGGTACGATACCCGGACGAATGGAGTGGAGAACCCGGTGCCCATCAATCTCGCCGCACTGAACGAGGCCATCGCGACCAAATATCCGGAACGCGACGCCATCGTGTCGTCCCGCGGGTCCCTGTCCTATGCCGAACTGAATGACCGCAGCCGACGTCTTGCACACTGCCTGGCCGGTCACGGCCTGGGCTGCCACACGGAACGTGACGGACTGCAGGCATGGGAGAGCGGGCAGGCGCACGTCGGGCTGTATCTCTACAACTGCCCCGAGTACCTCGAAGGCATGCTCGGTGCCTACAAGGCCCGCGCGGTGCCGTTCAACGTCAACTATCGCTACGTCGATGAAGAACTCATCTACCTGCTCAACAACGCGGGCACCCAGGCGCTCATCTACCACTCGTCACTCGCGGATCAGGTGGCCTCGGTACGCGATCAGGTACCGAGCCTCACATTGCTCCTGCAGGTCGGGGACCCGGACGAGCCGCACCCTCTGCTTGATGGCGCGGTCGACTACGAAGCGGCGCTAGCGGCCGCCTCTGGCGAGGCGATCGACCAGAACTGGTCTCCGGATGACCTCTACATGCTCTACACGGGCGGCACGACTGGCATGCCAAAGGGCGTGCTCTGGCGCCAGGCTGACGTCCTCGTTGGCGCGCTCGGCGGGAGACGCACCAACGGCTCCGTGCTCGAAACGATCGACGACTTTATCGAACGCGCGGACGGCAACACGCTCCGGCACCTCCCCAGCGCGCCGTTCATGCACGGTGCAGGCCATTGGGTGGCCTTCCAGGCATTCCATACGGGAGGCGCGGTGGTCCTGCAGGGCAACGTCAAGCGCCTCGACCCGATCGACATCATCGACACGATCGAGCGGCACAACGTCACGAACCTCCTGATGGTGGGAGACGCGTTCGGTCGACCTATCGCGGATGCGCTGGCCGCGACAGGCCGCAAGCTACCGTCGTTGCGCGGCATCGTGACGGGCGGCGCCATCACCACGGCAAAGGTAAAGTCGGAACTGATCGAAGCGCTGCCGCAAATCACGATTGTCGATACCGCCGGCTCTTCGGAGACCGGCAGCCAGGGTCAGCAGATCAGCAACGCGAAGGCCGGCGCGGCAACCGGACAGTTCAAGCTGACCCCGGGAAACGCCGTTCTGAGCGAAGACTTCAGCCGCGTTCTCGAACCGGGGCACGAAGGGCTCGGGTGGTGGGCGCGCACCGGTCACATTCCGCTTGGCTACCTCGGCGATGAAGCGAAGACGGAGGCCACCTTCCCGGTTGTCGACGGGGTCCGCTATTCGGTACCTGGCGACAAGGTCCGTCTGCTCGAAGACGGATCGCTCGAACTCTTTGGGCGCGAGTCAGTCACCATCAACTCCGGGGGCGAGAAGATTTTCGCCGAAGAGGTCGAGCAGGCCCTGAAACACCATGATGCTGTCTTCGACGCGGTTGTGACCGGCCGCAAGTCCGAGCGGTGGGGGCAGGAAGTTGTCGCGATTGTGCGGCTTCGGGAAGACACCGGGGCGGACGAACCGTCGATTCTGGAAGAGTGCTCCCGTCACATCGCTCGCTACAAGCTGCCAAAAGCGTTCATCTACGTCGATGAGATCCTGCGAAGCCCGAGCGGCAAGGCGGACTACCGATGGGCGAATGCAGTCGCGAACCCGTCCAACGACTGAACGAAGGGGACCACCCGTGTTTACCAAGAAGGGCTACAACTGGCTGCGTACCGATCCCGCTTCCGAAGCGTCCGAGCAACTGGAGCGGGAAGGCTACGCCGTGCTGCGGGGTGTACTGACGCCCGAAGAGGTCGCCGAACTCCACACCGCCGCATCAGACGTCTACGACGCGTTCGAAGCCGACGTCCGCAACGCCGGCCTGCCCAAGGACGAGCGGGAAGACTTCCGCTACGAGATGTTCAATCGCAATGCCGCGATTCAGGAGGTCGTCGGGCACCCGGCAATCCTCGGCACAATCGACCCGCTGCTGGGCGAAGACTGTCACATCATCGCGAACACCTGCTGGCGAAATCCGCCGCGGGAGACGAACCGCCAGGGTGGCGGCAGCTGGCACATCGATGCGGGGCCGCACGTCCCCCATGACCTTGCAATCCCCTGGGACGATCGCATTCCCTACCCCGTCTTTGCCATCGGCACCCACATCTTCCTCGAAGACTGCCCGCTGGAGAGCGGACCAACCGGGGTCATTCCGGGGAGCCACAAGTCGGGTACCCCGCCACCGCTCGATCGCGCGCAGGACATGGACCTCACGTGTTACGACCGCGGGGTCCTGGCGCTCACGGCGAAAGCCGGAGACGTCGCATTCTTCGTTTCGGACATGTGGCATCGGCGGCTGCCCAGCGGACCGGGCGATACCGGGCGCTTCTTCATCCAGGTGCATTACGCCCGTCGTGACATTGCGCAACGCGTGCGTCCGACCGCCGAGGTCAATCACGTCTCGGACGAGGCGCTCGCCCGCGCTACATCGGACAGGGAAAAACACCTCATCGGCATTCACCCGCGCGGTTTCTACGACGGCTGACGTCGCACGGCGGTGCTACACGGCCGTACTCCGCGATCAGGCGCGCTCAGGCGGCGGTCGGACTCCAGCCGTACACCTCACTCAGGCTGCCGCCCATCAACCGCGCTTTCTCGCTGTCGCTCAGCGTATCGGTCAGCCGAAACGCGTCAACACCTTCGGCGTAAGTGACGAGGTTCGTCGCACGTGTCCAGTCCGTGCCCCACAGGCAGCGGTCAATGCCAAACGCATCGAACACCCGCGCAAGGGGTGCCCAGATGTCGGGAAACGGGAACGGCTCGTGGGCGAGCGTGCAGCCACCCGAGATCTTGATCACGACATTGTCGTAGGCGGCAAACTCGATGACCTGCGGCACGCCCGCAAACGGATCGTCCGGCACGGGCGGATAGAACGGCTGCGGCAACCCGATGTGGTCGATCACGAACTGCGTGTTCGGGTGCCGCTGGATGAGTTCATGGCAGAGCGGCAGCTTGCCCCAGGCAAGGACGTTGACCGGCAGTCCGTGGCGCGACGCCGACGCGAGTATCCGGTTGATGCCCGGGTCATCCGCGGGCGGCGGGGTTTCGCCCCACAGCATCAGCCGCGCTCCCACCGTCGTCGGAACGGCCACCCAATCCGCAAGCTCTTCCTCGACAGCCACATTGCCAGGGTCGAATGGCTTGATCAGACCAAACCGGCCGGGATGTGCCTCGCCCACCTCGAGTGCGTAGCTTGCGTCGTATCGGTAGAGGCTCCAGGGCGAAACGAGCAGCGCGCCGTCCACGCCGACGGCGTCCATCGCGGCGACCATGTCGTCACCTGTGACCGAGTCCGGACCTGCAAGTGTGCCAATCCAGGGCCGGGCCTCGTGGTCTCTCTCGTAGGCGTGCACCTGACAGTCGATGATTGGTGTAGTCATGCTCTATACCGGCAAATCCGTGACATGGGATGAGTTGACGACGATCGTGTTGCCGCCCGGTTCGGTCACAACGAACGCGTCGTGAATGTTGCCCCGTTCGATCTCTGAAACCTCACCGGCCTCGGCGTAGTCTGCGTGGGCGGCATCGATGTCTTCAACCATGAGATCGAACCCGGCCTCGCCAGGCGTGGAGTCGGCATCATTGATCACAACGAGGTGCGTCCCACCCCGCAACTCGAAAATCACGACCTCGTCGCCGCGGAAGACACCGCGCATGCCGATCCGTTCCATGAACGCGGCGCTGTCATCCATGCTTCTGGTGCGCAGGGAAATGTGTCCCACCCACACCGGCGGGCGTGCCTCAGGCATTGGGTTCTCCGGCAAGTGAACGCCTTCAGAACGTACGCCCATTTCCGAGCCCCGCCAAGCCTCGCAGCATGCCGCAAGCGTGGGACCTCGAATCCAGGTATGTTCCGCGCATCCATTTCCTGACCAACCGACGACCACAACGCGATGTCCGCCCAAACCATCAGCGGCTCCAAGGATGACATAACGCTGAATCTCAGCGGACTTGCGCGCATCTACCTCGCAACCTGGCCGTTCCTGCGCCCGGAACTGGCGCACTTCGCCGGCCTGCTTGCCGGGACGCTCGCACTCATTGGCTTTGGCACCGCGGTGGGTTTCCTCGGATTCGACATTCTCTGGGATGCCGTGGGCAGTGCGTCACCTTTATCGAGTGCACAGGCTTCTATGCTCATGCTGCCGAAGGTCAGCTTTGTCGACGTCGCCAGCCTGAGCACGGCGGACCGCTTCACACTGCTCAATCACTTTCTCGTCCTGACCGCGTTCATTGTCGTGACGTCGACAACCGCGGGCAGCGGGCTCGCCGTGTACAAGGTCTGGATACTGCAGCGGGTCAACCAGCATCTGCGCATGCAGATGGTCGCCAACGCGGAAGCGCTGTCACTGCGTCATCACGGCGAGTCGGAAGCAGGCGATGCCATGTACCGGGTGTTCCAGGACAGCGCCATGGTCACCGCGGTGATCGACAACATCATTGTGGTCCCCGTCATCGGACTCACGACGCTCTGCATGCAGGGCGCAATCGCGGCGCTGTTCAGCCCGTGGTTTGCGTTCCTGCTCATGACGGCGGTCGTGACGCTCATCCTCGCGGTTGGCGCGGCAACGCCACGCCTGCGCCGCGCGAGCGTCGACGCGAGGGAAGCGGGCGCGGTGCTCTACAACCGTGTCCAGGAGACCTTTCAGGGTGTCTCCGCCATCAAGGCTTACGCATTCGAGACCACAAACAGCCGCGCGTTCGACGCGGAGTCCAGGGCGGTGCTCGACGCAGGATTCGCCATCAGGCGCGACTTTGCTGCGATCAAGGCGGCAGTCTCGTGGAGCCTCGCGGTTGTCCTGTTCGCCACCGACTACATCGCGACACGTTACGTACTGGTCGGTGCGCCGGTATTCGGCGCGAGTCTGCTCGTGCTGTTTGGCCTGTCGGTCACCGCGTGGACCGTAGCGGCGCACCAGGCCCGGCGCGGCGCGGTTGGGGCATTCCAGGGCACACTCGAGGAACTAATCAGGGTCTGGTGCCTCGCGCAGGACATGGCAATGGGGCTCGGACGAGCCCTGCGCCTGCTCACCGCCGAGGCCGAGGTCCGCGACCCTGACACGCCGGTAACGTGGCCCGCGGCCCCCGCCTCGATCAGTGCAAACGATGTGTGGTTCGGCTACGACCCGGCACGCCCGGTGCTCCGCGACACAAGCTTTGTCGCGCGGCGGGCCGAAATCACCGCGCTCGTCGGCCCGTCAGGGTCCGGGAAGACCACGCTCACCTCCCTGCTGCTGAGGCTGTTCGACCCGGATGAGGGGAGCATTGACGTCGACGGCGTGTCACTCAGCAGCTTCGCGATCGCAGAACTGCGCAGCCGCATCGCGGTCGCGCTGCAGGAGAACGTGCTGTTCCCGACGACCATTCGGGAGAACCTGCGCTACGCCGCGGGCACGGCCGACGACGAGGCGGTCCGTCGCGCGCTGGAAGTCGCATGCGCGGACTTCGTCTTCGACCTGCCACAAGGACTCGACACGGAACTCGGCGTGCGGGGCGCGCTGCTCTCGACCGGCCAGAAACAGCGCCTCTCCATTGCGCGCGCGCTCATCCGCAACCCGGACATTCTGATTCTCGACGAACCCACCGCCTCACTCGACGCCGATACCGAGCGCAGGGTTCTGGCAAACCTGCGCACGTGGGCGGCGCAACGGATCGTCATCGTCATCACCCACCGCCTCTCGACCATACGGGATGCCGACAGCATCGCCGTCCTCGAGGGCGGCACGATCGTCGAGACCGGCACCCATGAGGCACTCGCCAGCGCGGGTGGCACCTATGCGGCCCTAATCGCGGCGGCAGCCCCTTTGGAAACTCATTAGTTGACGCCTGACGTGAACCAGTACCACGATCGCCTGGATGTCCGGACGGACCTGACGACAGCGGACGTGCTTGCGTTGTTCGGCCGAGCGCTGACCTACGTCAGCGGCGTCCGCCAACTGCTTGCAGCGCGGCTGTCACTGACGATCGTCATCTTCGTCCTGGGCCTCCCTCTGCCCTGGCTGCTAAAGATCATCGTGGACCACGGCGTCATGCAGCAGCCGATCGAACCGGACCTGCTCTACCCGACGTTCATGCAGCCGTGGCTGGCCGTAATGGCAGGCGCCGCGCCGCTCGACGTGACCCTGTACACGCTCCTGGCGCTGGGTGCCGCGTTCCTGCTGGTGGGCTACAGCGGCAACACGCTGCTCGAAGCAAACCTTGCAGAGGGGGCGGACGTCGCCACCCAGTCCGAGAACAAGGTGAGCGCCGGCATGTCGCCCGCCCACGGTCTGATCGGGCTCCTTGACCTGCAGATCGCGATCCGGTTCTCCCAGCGCATCACACATGCGGTCCGCTCTGAACTCTTTGCACGCATGACCGCGCTGCCGTCGACCACCCTGTCGGTACAGCGTCCGGGTGACGGGCTCTTCCGCGTGATGCACGACGCGCCGGCAATCGCGGGTCTCTGTCACGCGCTGATCGTCTCCCCGTTCGGCATGGTGGTGAGTGTGGGGTTGAACCTTGCGGTGCTCACCGCCGTGTACGCAAGCACCGCGCCGGCGCTGGTCTGGATCGGCTTCGGCGCGGTCGCGCTGACGCTGCTCGCCACTTCACCGCTCGCCGGCTGGATGCGCAGGGTCAGTCAATCGAGTCGCGCGTCCGGCAGCGCAACCGCCAACGATCTCGAGGAGGGGCTGCGGAACGTTGCTGCCGTGCAGAGTCTCGGCGGATCGGAAACCGAGCGCACGCGCTTCCGTGAGGCCAGTTCGGAGTCGTTCGCGCGATCGTGGATGCTGAGCTTCGTCCGCCAGGTGGTCCTGTGGGTCTCGGACAACATCCACCTCGTGTTTCAGACGGTCGGGTTCTACGTCATTTTCACGGGGATCATCCGGGGCGAACTGACCCTCGGCGACACGCCGGTCATCCTCCGCATGTATTCGCTGCTCTACGAGACGTCGATGCAGTTCGGGCAGGTATGGATCGACCAGCAGGACAATGCCGCCGCGGCCCGACGCGTGATGTTCATGCTGGACCAGCCCGCTGAAACGGACGACGGCCCTGAACTGCGTCTGGACGACGAACGCGCCGGCCTCGCCTTGCGTGACGTGGGGTTCGTCTACCCCGACGGCCGTCGCGTGCTGGAAGGCGTGACGCTCGATGCGGCTCCGGGCGATCTCATCGCGATCGCGGGTCCGACGGGCGCGGGCAAAACGACGCTCGCCAGCATGATCCCCGCCTTCCTCACGCCGACCGAAGGCGATGTCCTGATCGACGGCGTCAATCTGCGGACCGTCAACCCGCGCTCGGTCCGCGCCCAGGTTGCGTACGTCTTCCAGGAGCACCACCTCCTCACGGGCTCGGTTGCGAACAACCTGCGCATTGCGCATCCGCACGCTGACGACTCCGACCTGTGGAACGCGCTCGAACGCGCGGGCGCGGCAGACTTCGTCCGCGACCTGCCCGGGGGGCTCGACGGCAGGATCGGGCGGGGCGGCGGCACGTTGTCGACCGGGCAGAAGCAGCGTCTGTCGATTGCACGCGCACTCGTCCGCAATGCACCTTTCCTGATCCTGGACGAACCCACGGCGGCGCTCGATCAGGCGACCGAAGCGGCGCTCATGGCGTCTCTCTCCGCGCGGGATTCAGCCGGGGACAGGCAGCCGACGGTCATCGTGATCGCACATCGCCTGTCCACGCTGCGTCGTGCGACGCGGATCCTGTACCTCGAAGCGGGTCGCATCGNCGAGTCGGGGACCCACGACGCGCTGATCAGCGCGGATGGACCCTACAGCCGNATGGTGTCCGCCTCGAACTGAAGCGGCCGACGCGGGCTACTTGCGCCCGAAGGGGAAGGAGATGATCTTTGCCGTCCTGCGCGCNCGGGTCCCCTGCAGGGGCGTCTCGACCTTCACCTGGGCCTCGTCCTTCCGGTACGCGGCGGAAATCCGCGGGGACAGCTCGTCGAACAGCACCCAGTCGTTGTCACCCTTGTACTCGCANTGCGCGTAGTCCGCCTCGAACGCGCCAGACACGAAGTAGGTCTCGACGAACTCGCGGCCTTCCGTGCAGAGATGACGCGGCGAGAGTTCACCGTGCAGGACAGTGGTCAGGAANTCGGGCCCGGTCATGTCCTGCATTTTCAGCCGCGCCACCGCATTNTCGACCGTACGCTCGAACACGGATTCGAGGAGGTTGTTCGTGACGAGCCACGCCACAAACGCGCCCAGGCGTTCAGCGTTCCGGGATTCACCGAAGGTGATATGCGCGTACGGTTCGGACATCGTTTGGAGGTGCCGCTGAAAAGTGCGGGAAGTATGCGGACNGCCCCCTGACCACGCAACCAANNGTCAACGTCCTGCATAATCCGTCATGGAGGACACGAATGCCCATCGACTTCGAACCGGCCGCCCCGGAACGCGCAAAANCCCTGACGCCCGCACAGGTGCGGTCATTCAACGAGCAGGGGTACATCAGCCCCCTGCCGGCCCTGACCCGNCGGGAGGCGGACGCCAGTCGTGCCTATTTCGANGGGCTCCTCGAATCGATGAACGCCATGCAGGACCGGCGCAACGCCTACGCCATCATGAGCTACCACAACCGCTGTCGCGGCATTTACGACCTCGCGCTGCATCCCCGGCTCCTCGACTACGTCGAAGACCTGCTCGGCCCGGACTTCGTCTGCTGGTCGAGTCACTACTTCTGCAAACTACCCGGCGACCCCAAACGCGTACCCTGGCATCAGGACGCCACCTACTGGCCGGTCCGCCCGACCCGCACCGTCACCGTCTGGCTGGCCATCGACGACGTCACCCCCGAGAACGCGCCGATGCGCTTCCTGCCTGGTACCCACCGCCTCGGCAGAGTGGACTGGAAGCCCGCCACCGGCGACGTTGCCCTCGCGCAGGAAATCCCCGATGCGGAGGCACAGTTCGCCGNGAGCCTCGGCGCGCCGTTCGACAATGTNATGCGGGCGGGCGACATCTCACTGCACGCCAGCACGCTGGTACACGGCTCAGAACCCAACACATCGGCGACGCGTCGCTGCGGGCTGACCTTCCGCTACCTGCCGTCCTGGTGCGGCGCCAAACNCGGCGCAGAGCGGGTCCTTGGCGACGCAATCGTCTGCAGAGGGGACGCCGGCGCGTGGCGTCGTAACCCGCGCCCACAGGGAGACGATCTGACCCCCATTCACGACGCCTATCGGGACTGAATCGGGTGGAGGGGCTGCGCTGGCTGAGCGCGCGGCACACATGCTTAGATGCACCCGCCATCCTGTGGGACCGAGACCATGACCGACGCTCAAACCGGCAGCTGCCTGTGCGGAGACGTGCAATGGTCGGTCGACGCGGTGACCCCACTGGCGCACTGCCACTGTTCCGTCTGCCGGAAGATTCACGGCACGGCCTTCGCCACTTATATGGCCGCCGGTGCCGACGCGTGCCGTTTCACCGAGGGCGAGGCGTCCGTCACCTGGTACGAATCGTCACCGGGGTTCAGGCGCGCGTTCTGCAGCCGCTGTGGGTCAGTGGTTCCAGGCATTGCGGGCGACGGCCACCGGTTTGTCCCGGCTGGCGCGTTNGACGGCGACCCGGGNGTCGTGCCGAAGATCCATCTGTTCGTACCCGACAAGGCGCCCTGGTACGAGATCACNGACAGCCTCCGCCAATTCGACGCATTTCCCGGCAATTCCGGCCCGACGGAACTGGCCGAACCCCGCGCGCCGCGCGGTGGCAGTGGCAGTTGCCAGTGCGGCGCGTGCGTCTTTGAACTCAGCGAGCCCATCTCGTATGCGCACTACTGCCACTGCGGGCGATGCCGGAAGGCGCTGGCGGCCGCGCACGCGGCAAACGGCTTCGTCCCCATTGACGCGCTGACCTTCGTTCGCGGCGAAGAGCACATCGAGCGCTACGAGTTACCCGACGCCGAGGTGTTCGCGCAGGCGTTCTGCCGAATCTGTGGTTCGATCATGCCCCGCCTCGAGGCGCCGCGCGGCATTGCCGTCATACCGCTCGGGTCACTGGACACGGCGGACGCCACGCGCGCGCCCGGCACGGGGCCGGTGCGGCACATCTTCGCCGGCAGCAAGGCGCCCTGGTTCGAGATCACGGACACCCTCCCGCAGGCCGACGAGACGTGAGCGAGCCATCCTCACTTCCGCGGGACCCGCTGTACGGCTGGATCCTGGTCGCAATCGTCTTCACGCTCTCGACGCTGTCCTTTGGTGCACTGGGCGCCGTTTCGGTCTTCCTGAAACCGCTCGCGGCCGAGTTCGGTTGGGGGCGCGGCGAGACCGCGTTCGGCTACACCGCCATCGCCTTCTCCGCCGCGCTGTTCGGAGTCCTGTGGGGCGTCATCGCCGACCGGTTCGGCACCCGCTGGTTCGGGATCGTCGCGGCGGTCGCGATGACCGTGAGTCTGCTGTTGCTCTCGCAGCAGGACTCGATCATCGAGTTCTACACCTTCTACTTTCTGTTTGGCGCCCTCGGCAATGCACTGACCTCCGCGCCGCTGTTCGCCAACGTCGGCTTCTGGTTTCAGCGCCGCCCGGGCCTCGCGCTCGGCATCACCGCCGCCGGCGGCGCGTTCGGCCAGGGCGTGGTGCCGTACCTGGCGGGTATGGGCATCGAAGCCTGGGGCTGGCGGGAGACGTACGAGGTCATGGCCTGGACCTATCTCGTCATTGCCCTGCCGATTGCACTTTTCATCCGCGAGTCTCCCGGTCGCCTGGCCGCCCAGAGTGACGCCGTGGTGATCAGAGCCGACACAGGCGTCTCCGACTGGGAAGTGGTCGGCTGGATCAGCGTCGCCGTGATCTTCTGCTGCAACTGTATGGCCGTCCCGATCGTGCACCTCGTCCCGCTGCTGACCGACAACGGCATGCCGGTCGCGGACGCGACCCGCGTCCTCATGGTGCTGATGTTCGCGGGCGTGGCCGGCCGCATCTTCGGCGGCCAGTTGGGCGACAGGATCGGCGCGTTGCCGGCGTACATGCTCATGTCGCTCGGGCAAACCGTCTTCGTGCTCTGGTTTCCGCACGTTTCCGGGATGCTGTCGCTGTATGCGCTCGCGGTGGCGTTTGGTTTCACCTACTCGGGCGTCATGTCGAGCATCCTCGTCACGACCCGACAGATGGTGTCCGCGAGACTCGGCGCACGCGCGATGAGCCTCACCTCGTTCTTCGGCTGGATGGGCATGGGGATGGGCGGCTTCGTTGGCGGACTGCTCTACGATCAGACTGGGGCGTATGGGTGGTCCTACGGCTGGGCCTCGGCTGCGGGAGTCATCAACCTGATCGTGCTTGGATGTTTCTGGATGCGCATTCAGTCACGCCGGAGTCACCCGACGCCGGTTACGCAGTCGCGGTAGGCGTCAGCACAGGGAGTGGACCCGCCGCGCATGCCGCCGTATCCGGACAGGTCTGACGGTGGCCCCCGTGCGGGGGTTTCGGCATGCTGGGGGTTCCCAACAGCAACGGAGCTGACATGGCCGGACGACACCGCATCGTGCAGGCAAACGGCGTGCGCCACCACCTCGTCGAGGAAGGTGAGGGCCCCCTCGTACTCATGGTCCACGGCTTTCCCGAGAGCTGGTACTCGTGGCGCTATCAACTCCCTGCCCTGGCCGCAGCCGGCTACCGGGCAGTCGCCATTGACGTGCGCGGCTACGGGCGGTCCTACAAGCCAAGCGCCGTCGACGGCTATCGCATGGTGAAACACGTCGGCGACATCGTGGATCTCGTGAGCGTGCTTGGAGCCGACCGCGCGGTGCTGGTCGGGCACGACTGGGGAGCGCCCATCGTCTGGAACTCCGCCCTGCTCAGCCCCGATCGTTTCGCGGGCGTGGCGGGCCTGTCGGTGCCGTACTCGGCACCGCGCCCGCTGACAGGGCCAAGTCCGACGGCCGGAATGCGCGCAGACGAATCGAGCGGCGAGTTCTACATCTCGTACTTCCAGGAGGTTGGCCGGGCCGAAACTGAAATCGAGCAGGACGTCCGGGACTGGCTGCTGGGTTTCTACTACTGCGCGTCCGGCGACGTGACAAACGGGCCAAACATCTCGCGCGTCGACCACGGCAAGCAGCTTCGCGACAAGTTCGTGTACCCGGACACGCTTCCCTCCTGGCTGACCGAAGCCGACCTCGACGTCTACGCGGGCGAGTTCGAACACAGCGGATTCTTCGGCGGTCTGTCGCGGTATCGAAACGTCGACCGCGACTGGGAAGACCTTGCCCCCTGGGCAGGCAGGCCAATCGAGATTCCCTCCATGTTCGTTGGCGGCTCGAAGGACGGACCCACCGTGTGGGGTGGTCCCGCGATCAACCGATTTCCGGAGACGCTGCCCGCTCTCTACAAGAGCGAGATCATCGAAGGCAGCGGTCACTGGATTCAGCAGGAACGGGCTGATGAGACCAACGCCCTCCTGATCGAGTTCCTGGATCAACTGGAGCTTGGGCGATGAGCCTGCCACGCGAGATTGCGCTGACCCCGGAGCAGATCGACACGCTCATGCTGGAGACGTGGAACATCCGGATTGCGACCCACGGCCCGGGCGACGATATCAACCTGACACCCATGTGGTTCGGCTGGGCGGGCGGCAAGGTCTACATCACGGCGCGGGGCCAGAAGATTGCGAATCTCCGGCGCAATCCAAACTGCACATTGCTGCTCGACCGCAACGAGCGTTTCCCCGAACTGCAGGGGATCATGATGCGGGGCCACGGCGACGTGCTGGAGACTGCCGAAGCCGAAGCCGCCGACCCGCACCTCGCGGAAGTCCGCGTTCAGATGGGGCGCAAGTACAACGGCGGTCACGCAGACCCTGTTGACGACCCACCGCCCAACGGAGCAACCGCGCGTGGCCGTAACCGCCGCTGGATCGTCTTCACGCCGAGGCGGACGATCACCTGGGACAACTTCAAGCTTTGACTGTCACCTCGGGTACAACCCCGCACTGCGGCCGGCACGTGCGGCGTGAGGAGCTGGCCCACCCACGGTCTGCGTTCTGACGAACGTCCGCCGAGAACCCGCCCGTCCACCGCGCGACGAGCAGGGCCTGAAGGTCCCCGAGTTCGTCCGGCGACTCGTGCATGAAGCCTCCGTCCCTGCCGCCCAGGTGCCTCTGCCTCACTCCCTGCAGAACTGGGCGATGCTCGCCGCGGTGTCGCGGCTGATTTCCGGGCAGACCATCGGGAAGATCTCAGTCCCGTGAATCGTGCCCATGACCTGACGACACCGCGCCGCAACCCCGTTCGCGAGCAGCCGCTGGTAGAAGACGATCCCTTCGTCCCGCAGCGGGTCGAACTCGTTGACGCTGATCATCGTCGGCGGCAGACCTTTGACATCGTCGTCGGTCGCAAAGAGCGGCCAGGCAAGCGGATTCTTCGCTTCCACTTCCGCGATGCCGTACGCGACCGCGCCACGATTGTTGTGCAGATCGAGCAGGATGCCGTTGTTCTCTTCCGACGACGGGCAGTCCGGGTGTGGCCAGTACCCGGCGATGTACGGGCAGAGGGCATAGAGCCCTTTGATCAAACCGATATCGCCGTCTTTCAGCAGCTTGAGCCCGGTCGCGAGCGTCAGGTTGCCGCCACCACTTTCGCCGGCCACAACGATGCGGTCGGGATCGATGCCCAGCGCGGCGTGAGACTCCGCCACCCACTTCACACCGGAGACGCAGTCATTCAGTCCCCCGGGGAACGGCACAATCTCGGGCGCCGAGGACGGCGTCAGACAGTTGCGGAAGTCGACCATGGCCACCGCGAGACCCTGGGCCGCGATGATCTTGCCCCACGCGCGGTAGTTGCCGAGGAAACACGACATCGACTGCATGCCGCCGCCGTGGAT
>PBVL01000072.1 GCA_002728675.1 Gammaproteobacteria bacterium | reverse complement strand
GAGGGACGGGTCGACCTGTCGACCGTTTCCCACCTCATGGCAGTCGGCACCAGCGCGCTGGCGGGATCGACGAACCCGACGATCAACCTTGCCGGCGCCAGCGCCGAAGGGTCAGCGATTCTGGCGCTGCTGATTGGCTGGCAGCGTGACTGTCATCAACGGGGCTGTCGCCTCATCTTTGCCGACGTACCCGAGCCACTCCGGCGGATTGCCGAAGCGTCAGAGGTCGCTCAATTGCTCGGCATCAGCGCCGGGTCTTGAGCAAAGGCGCCGATTCCAGCGAATCTCCATCGCAGCCCCGTGCATTCTGACGCGGAAACGAGTCTAATTGCGCTCTTTTCCGGGCTACCAGGCTGCCATGGACCTGCAAGTCATCGAGTCCGATCTGCGCGACGCGCTGGGACGGTGCGAGATCGAGATTGACGCCGAGGGTAATAAAGTCGCCGTGCAGATCGTCAGTGAGGCGTTCGCAGGCCTCTCGCGCGTCAAGCGCCAACAGCTTGTCTACAAGGCGCTGAACGAGCGCATCGCGAGCGGCGAGATCCACGCCGTCAGCATGCGCACGCTGACGCCTGACGAAGCCGGGTGATCCGGCCGCCGCGAGGGACACGACTTGGATAAGCTGATCATTGCCGGTGGCGCCCGCCTCGAAGGGGAACTGCGCATCTCAGGCGCCAAGAACAGCGCGCTGCTGATGTTGCCGGCGTCGCTGCTGGCCAACGAGCCCGTCACGATCTCGAACGTACCGCACCTCCGTGACATCACGACGATGATCGAGTTGCTCGGTTCGCTCGGTGTCGAGGTGGTGATCGACGAGAAGATGCAGATCGAGATTCATGCGAACACGATCCAGCGATTCAGGGCACCATACGATCTCGTCCGGACCATGCGCGCCTCGTTCTGTGTGCTCGGTCCAATGCTGGCGCACTACGGGCAGGCCGATGTCTCGCTTCCGGGGGGGTGTGCAATCGGTCCGCGTCCGGTGGACCTGCATCTGAAGGGGCTCGAAGCCCTGGGCGCCCGGATCGAAATGGACGAGGGCTACGTCAAGGCGAACGTGGATGGCCGTCTGAAGGGTGCGCACGTGTTTTTTGATGTCAGCACCGTTGGTGGCACCGAGCACATCATGATGACCGCGACGCTCGCCGAAGGCCGCACGGTCATGGAGAACTGCGCCCGAGAACCCGAAATTGTCGATCTCGCCGAGTGTCTCATCAAGATGGGCGCGAAGATCGAGGGCCACGGCACGGATACGATCGTGATTGACGGCGTTGAGGCGCTGGGCGGCTGCGAACATGCAGTCATTGCCGATCGTATCGAGGCCGGGACGTATCTGATCGCGGCCGCCGCGACCGGTGGGCACGTGAAACTGAAGGGTGCCAACCCACAGCACCTCGAAGTGGTGCTCTCGAAGCTCGATGAAGCGGGAGCCGACATTTCGACGGGTGACGACTGGATCGAACTCGACATGCACGGTCGCCGCCCCAGGGCGGTGAGTGTGGTCGTGGGCGTCTTCCCCGCGTTCCCGACCGACCTCCAGGCCCAGTTCATCGCCATGAACTCGATTGCGG
The DNA here is from genome assembly GCA_002728675.1 of Gammaproteobacteria bacterium. Classification (GTDB taxonomy): domain Bacteria; phylum Pseudomonadota; class Gammaproteobacteria; order Pseudomonadales; family Azotimanducaceae. The sequence continues at coordinate 9,483 of PBVL01000072.1, read as the reverse complement.
AGGGGACCGCTACCGTTAAGGAAACCATCTTCGAGAACCGCTTCATGCACGTTCACGAGATGAACCGGATGGGTGCCAATATCCGGCTCGAGGGCAACAACACGACGGCGATTGTCGAGGGGGTTCCGCGCCTGAAGGGTGCGCCGGTCATGGCCAACGATCTGCGCGCGTCCGTGAGTCTGGTGATTGCCGGTCTCGTCGCCGAGGGTGAGACCGTGGTGGATCGCATCTACCACATCGATCGCGGCTACGAGCAGGTCGAGGAGAAGCTCGCCTCGCTCGGCGCCAACATACGCCGCGTCCCGTCGACCGGCTGACCCGGGCGATCCGCAGCCGCCCAATGCCGGAGCATCGGACATGATTCAGCATCTGGATTCCGGACAGGCCGATTTTGCCGAGCGCCTGGAGGCGCTCCGCGTGACGCAAAGTGACAACCTTGCCCAGGTCGATGCCGCGGTTGCCGGGATCATCGAACACGTTGCGGGCCGGGGCGATGCGGCGGTCCTGGAGCTGACGCGCCGCTTCGACTCGAACGAGGCGACATCGCTTGCCGAGTTGCGCGTGACGGGCGAACGCTTCGAAGCCGCGGCGAACAGCATTGATCCACTGGTCCTCGAGGCGCTGACAGAGTCCGTGGCGAGGGTCAGGGCCTACCACGAGCGGCAGCGGGCTCAGCTCGGGGCGGAGCGCTGGGAATACGAAGATGCGCTCGGCAACCGGCTGGGGCAGATTGTGCGGCCGATGCAGCGTGTCGGAATTTACGTGCCCGGCGGCAAGGCGACGTATCCGTCGACTGTGATCATGACCGCGGTACCTGCGCGGGTCGCGGGGGTCGCCGAGTTGGTGCTCACCGTGCCCGCTCCGGCGGGTGAAGTGAGTGACGTGTTGCTCGCGGCTGCACACCTGACCGGCATCGACGAGATGTTTCTCGTCGGCGGCGCGCAGGCGGTCGCAGCACTTGCACACGGAACAGAGAGCATCGGGCGCGTGGACAAGATTGTCGGCCCGGGGAACGCATACGTGGCGGCCGCGAAGAAACAGGTATTCGGTCACGTCGGCATCGACATGGTGGCAGGGCCAAGCGAAGTGCTGGTTGTTGCCGACGAGACGGCAAACGTCGACTGGCTGGTGCTTGACCTCTTTGCCCAGGCTGAACACGACGAGCAGGCGCAGGCGATTCTCGTGACGACGAGCGAAGATGTCGCCGCGCGCGTCGTCGAAACCGTTGTGGCGCGTTTGCCGCAGATGCGCCGGGAAGACGTGATACGCACGTCACTCGCCGAGCGCGGAGCGGTGATCACCGTCGCGAATGAGCGAGAAGTGCTCGAGGTCGTCAATCTTTTTGCACCGGAGCACCTCGAACTGGCTGTTGCCGATCCCGACGCGCTGCTTGCAGGCGTGCGCCATGCGGGCGCGATTTTCCTCGGGCAGCATTCAGCCGAAGTCGTGGGTGACTACACGGCGGGCCCGTCGCACGTTCTGCCGACGGCGGGCACCGCCCGCTTTGCTTCGCCCCTCGGCGTGTACGACTTCATGACGCGAAGCTCCGTCGTAGGGTGTTCGGCGCGCGGCGCGGTGCACCTTGGGCGTGCGGCTTCGATCCTCGCGCGCGAGGAGGGACTCGACGCGCACGCCGAGGCTGCAGAGGGACGTGTGGTTGGCTGAAGCCCGCGCCACCGCTCCGGGGCCGTTGGAGGCATACCGTCGCCTCGAGGAGGCCGGCGAGGTCGCGGCCGACGATGCGCAACTGATGGCGCTTGGGCATCTGTCCACGCTGCGCGACGAACTCCTGCGCGAGCCGCCGGCGAAGCCGTCACTCCTGGGTCGGATGCTGGGCAGGTCGCCTCCTCAGAGGCAGACCAAAGGCCTCTATTTCTGGGGTGGCGTCGGGCGCGGGAAGACGTTTGTCATGGACCTCTTCTTCGATGCGCTGCCGTTCGAGGACAAGCTGCGCCTGCACTTCCACCGGTTCATGCGTCGCGTCCACCATGAACTGACCGAACTGCAGGGCACGCGGGACCCGCTCAGGACGATTGCCGACCGGTTTGCCACCGAGGCAAGGGTGCTCTGTTTTGATGAGTTCTTCGTTTCGGACATTACGGATGCAATGATCCTTGCTGGCCTGCTGGACGCGCTCTTCGGACGCGGCCTGGTGCTCGTCGCAACGTCCAATGTGCCGCCCGACGATCTCTATCGCAACGGTCTGCAGCGCGCCAAGTTCCTGCCCGCGATCGACCTGCTCAAGACGCACACGCACGTTGTGAATGTCGATGGCGGCACTGACTACAGGCTGCGCGCGCTGGAGGCGGCCGAAATCTATCACTCGCCTCTNGATGCCGCCGCNGAAGAGAATCTGCNCACAGCGTTCGGGGCAATCTGCCCGGATGCGGGACACAGCGGGGGCGATCTCGATATTGAAGGTCGGCGTATCGAGACGCGGATGGCCGGGGACGGCGTCGCCTGGTTCGACTTCCCGGCACTCTGTGACGGTCCGCGCAGTCAGAACGATTACATTGAGCTTGCGCGGATTTTCCAGACGATCCTCGTCAGTGACGTACCGCAACTGGACAGCCGTCGTGAAGACCAGGCCCGGCGATTCATCAGCCTGGTCGACGAATTCTACGACCACAATGTCAAGCTCATCGTCTCGGCTGCCCAGCCGCTGGAATCGCTTTACACGGGGACGCGCCTGGCCTTCGAATGGGCGCGAACGGACAGCCGGCTGCGCGAGATGCAGTCGAGCGAATACCTCGGGCGCGAACACAAACCCTAAGCGCCTGAGCGGCAAGCGTTTTCGTCTGTCAGCACGGTCATTCGGGCGTGGCTTGTCTCGCTTGCTCGCTGGATGCGTTGTGGGTAGAATTCGCGCTCCCGAAAATACGGGTCTCCTACAGACCCTCAGAGAGCTTCAGTCGAGTCCATGAGAACGATCAGTGCGAAGAAGGAAACCGTGCGTCATGAGTGGCTGCTCGTAGACGCGGAAGGCCAGACGCTGGGCCGCATGGCGTCCGGAATCGCCAACCGTCTGCGTGGCAAGCACAAGGCCGAGTTCACGCCGCATGTCGACACCGGCGACTACGTCGTGGTCATCAATGCCGACAAGATTCATGTCACCGGCAACAAGGTCAGGGACAAGATGTACTACCGGCATTCAGGGTATCCCGGGGGGCTGAAGGAAGCATCGCTGGGCGAAATGATGCAGAAGTCCCCCGAAGACGTTGTCCGGCTCGCCGTGAAAGGCATGATGCCGAAGAATCGGCTTTCCCGGGCAATGCTCAGCAAACTCAAGATCTATACCGGAGGCGAACATCCGCATTCGGCACAACAACCCAGAAAGGTGGAAGTCTGATGGCCCAGTACTACGGCACAGGTCGGCGCAAGCAGGCGCGGGCGAGGGTCTTCATGACACCCGGATCGGGTCGGATCACCATCAACAATCGTGAAGTGAACGAGTACTTCGGGCGTGAGACGGCCGGCATGATCGTCCGTCAGCCGATCGAACTGCTCGACGTGACGGACAAGTTCGACTTCCAGGTCACGGTCAAGGGCGGCGGCGGCTTCGGTCAGGCCGGTGCCATTCGTCACGGCATCACACGTGCGCTCATCGACTACGATGAAGGCAACCGACCGACGCTGCGTGCAGCTGGCCTGGTGACCCGTGACGCGCGCGCGGTCGAGCGGAAAAAGGTTGGCCTGCGCAAGGCGCGCAAGCGGCCGCAATTCTCCAAGCGCTAACGCGACACTCGGGCTGAGAGGCCTGATTCGGTGATTCGACCGGGTCCGGTCGGTTGCGCGCTGTGGTAGAATCGGCGCGGTCGCGGGGGTAGGGCGCTGAACCGCCTTCTACCCTGAAAATAGGCTTCAAGGGAGAACGATGTGAGTGACGGGGGAGCCTCCGGCGGCGTGAATGCCAGACGTCGCAATTTCCTCATTGGCGCTAACGTGGCGGTCGCAGCAGCAGGCACTGCAGGACTCGCGATTCCGTATCTGGGGTCGTGGTCACCAAGTGCCAAGGCGCGCGCCGCGGGCGCACCAATAAAGATTGATGTCAGCAAGCTCGAACCCGGGCAAATCCTGGGACCCATCCCCGCCTGGCGCGACAAACCCGTGTTTGTGGTGCGGCGTTCGGAAGAGATGCTGGCGAAATTGAACATTGACGACAGTCGTTTGGCGGACCCCGATTCGCAACGGCCGATGCAACCCGGCTACGCACAGAATTCGGAGCGTTCGATCAAGCCCGAGTATTTGGTGCTCATCGGCCTTTGCACGCACCTGAACTGCTCGCCGAAGTATCGCCCGATGATCCAACCGGAGAGCTTCGATCCCAACTGGGTGGGCGGCTTTTACTGCCCGTGCCATGGATCGAAGTTCGACATGTCCGGGCGCGTCTACGCCGGTGTCCCGGCGCCGTCCAACATGGAAGTACCACCCCACCGCTTCGAATCCGATGCGGTGCTTGTCGTGGGTGAAGACGGAGGTGCGGTGTAATGGCGACTCTGCAGGAATCCTTTCGCAACATCATGGACTGGGTAGACGCGCGTCTGCCGGTCACCGAGACATATGAAAAACATATGTCCAAGTACTACGCGCCGAAGAACTTCAACGTCTGGTACGTCTTCGGTGTCCTGTCGATCGTGGTGCTGGTCAACCAGCTCGGGACCGGGATCTGGCTCACGATGAGCTACAACCCAACGGGCGAAGGAGCATTCGCCTCGATCGAGTACATTATGCGCGATGTCGAATACGGCGACATTCTGCGCTACATGCATTCAACGGGTGCGTCGGCGTTCTTCTTCGTCGTCTATCTACACATGTTCCGGGGCCTGATGTACGGGTCCTATCAGAAGCCGCGCGAGCTGATCTGGCTGCTCGGAATGGCCATTTACCTCGCGCTGATGGCTGAGGGCTTCTTCGGCTACCTGCTGCCCTGGGGCAACATGTCCTTCTGGGGCGCGCAGGTGATCGTGTCGCTGGCAGAGGCAGTGCCGTTCGTTGGCACGGACCTCGCGGTCTGGGTGCGCGGCGACTACAACATGTCCGGCGTGACGCTGAACAGGTTCTTTGCGCTGCACGTCGTCCTGCTGCCACTTGTGCTGGTTGTGCTGGTCTTCCTGCACCTGCTCGCCCTGCATGAAGTCGGCTCGAACAACCCTGACGGGGTCGACATCAAGAAACAGGTCGACGAGAACGGGAAGCCGCTGGACGGCATCCCGTTCCATCCGTACTACACGGTCCACGACATCACGGCGGTCATCGTCTTCCTGTTCGTGTTCTGCATCATCATGTTCTTCTTCCCGGACGGGGGCGGGTATCTCATCGAGCCGCCCAACTACGAGCCGGCAGATCCGCTCAAGACGCCGGATCTGATCGCGCCTGTCTGGTACTACACGCCGTACTACTCGATGCTGCGCGCGGCGACGTTCCCCCTGTTCGGCATGGACGCGAAGTTCTGGGGCCTGGTCGTCATGGCCGGTGCAATTGCGATTCTGTTCGTACTGCCGTGGCTGGATCGTTCGCCGGTACGGTCGATCCGCTACAAAGGATGGGGCAGCAAATTGTTCCTTGCGGCGTTCGTGATCACATTCTTCATTCTGGGATACCTCGGCACCGTGCATCCGACGCCGGGCAAGACGGCCCTCGCACAGGTATGCACACTCGTCTACTTTGGCTACTTCCTGCTGATGCCCTGGTACACCGCGGTTGAGAAGACCAAGCCCGTGCCGGAGCGGACCACATGAGGGTGGCGACAGTGAAGTTGGCAGGGAACACGGCGACAAAGCGCGCGAGCCAGTTGGTGCTGGCGCTCCTTGGGGCTGCGTGGGTCGGACTGGCAGGCGCCGCGGGCGGGACGGACTTCCCCCTGCACGAAATGGAGCCGAATCTCGACGACAAGGCCTCGCTGCAGCGCGGCATGCGCACCTACATGAACTACTGCATGGGTTGCCATTCGCTCAAGTACCAGCGTTACGAGCGCACCGCGGACGATATTGGAATCCCTCACGATCTCGTCCTGGAGCATCTTGTGTTCGACAAGAGCACCAAGATCGGCGATCTGATGGAAAACAACATGTCCGTCGAGAACGCAAAGACCTGGTTTGGTGCGGTGCCTCCGGATCTNACCCTNTACACGAAACTCAAGAAAGGGCCGAACTACCTGTACACCTATCTGCGGACGTTCTACGCGGATGAGTCCNGGCCCTTTGGCGTGAACAATCTGCTCTTCGAGAACGTCGGCATGCCGCACGCGCTCATTGAGTTGCAGGGCATGCAGACCCTGCGGTGTGTCGATGTGCCGTCGGTGAACGAAGTGGGAGTGCCCAACCGCGATCCCGCTACGAACAAGCCGATCGTCAACAAGACCTGTGGCATGGATCTGATTCCTCGCGGTCATGATCCGCTGGTTCCGGCGGATGGCTCCGGATCGTTGTCACCGAAAGAATATGACCGGGTGGTCTATGACCTGGTCAACTTCCTGACCTACGTGGGTGATCCCGGTAAGCAAAACCGCGAGCAGGTCGGCGTATACGTACTGCTGTTTCTTGCGTTCTTCTTTGTGTTTGCGTGGTTGCTCGAGCGCGAATACTGGAAGGACGTCCATTAAGCGACACTCTAGGGGGGTCTGCATGGGCGTAGTCGCCAAACATGCATCGATGATTTTCTACTCGGACGGACGAGACCACTACAGTCAACGTGTGCGTCTTGTACTGGCCGAGAAAGGCGTGGCGGTTGAGATCGTTGACGCGGATCCCAACCACCTGCCGGAAGACCTGGCCGAACTGAACCCGTACAACAGCCTGCCGACTCTCGTTGACCGCGATCTGGTCCTCTACGAGTCCCAGGTCATCATGGAATACCTCGACGAGCGTTTCCCGCACCCGCCGCTGCTTCCCGTGTATCCCGTCGCACGTGCGCAAAGCAGGCTCTTCGTTTACCGAATTCAGCGCGACTGGTGCGGGTATGTCGACACGATTGTCGCAGGGCGATCGAAGGACACAGTGATTGATCGGGCGCGCAAGGAGCTGCGCGAGAGCCTGATTGCGATCACGCCTATCTTCAAGGAAAAGCCGTTCTTCATGAGTGATGAGTTCACGCTGGTGGACTGCTGCGTCGTACCCATCCTCTGGCGGCTGCCTGTACTCGGCATCGAGTTGCCGCCGAAGCAGGGCAAGCCGATGCAGGACTACATGGACCGCATGTTCGACAGGGACTCCTTCCAGGCAAGCCTGTCTGAAGTCGAACTGGACATGCGCGACTAGCGGCTCTGGCCGCGTTCGGCGAACGCGGCGCCGCACCTGCGGGGCGTCAGTTGAACTCGTCAGTCCCTTACCTCGTGCGAGCACTCAATGAGTGGATCCTGGATAACGGCTGCACGCCGTATCTGGTCGTCGACGCGACGCAGGACGGCGTGGATGTGCCGCGTGACTACGTCCGTGACGGCCAGATCATTCTGAACATCAGCCCGAACGCGGTGCGCGACCTCGAGGTCGGGGGAGACTGGATTCTCTTTCGCGGTCGTTTTGGCGGCGTAGCGTACGACATATCGGTGCCGGTCGAAGCGGTGCTGGGTGTGGTCGCGAAGGAGAACGGGGAGGGGATGTGGTTCCCGAAAGGGGATTCGAGACCCGAGCCTCCTGAACCTCCGGCATCGCCTCCAGAGCCGCCGACCGGGGACGGAAAGCCGTCGCTGCGGGTGGTGAAATAGAGGCCATCCGTTCAGAACAGGAACGGACGGCCCGACCAGGATACCCGTGCCGGCAGAGACAGCCCCAGCGTGACGCCGGGAGGACCTGATGTCGACAGGGCGGTCGTCAAACGAGTGGACGGGACGTCTGGCCCGAATCCGGTCTGTCACGAAGCGCATTGTCCTGGCGTCGTCGCTCTCATCGTTGCGTTGCCGTGTGCCGACGCGGGTTGGTGATGCATACGCACGCCAGCTGAACCGGTCTCGCAGCCAGACTTGGCCGTAGCCGGGGTGCGATGCCCGATCCTGCGTCAGTCAGTCGCGGTCCCGCATCACGGGCTTCTGCCCGGTTGTCCCATAGGTCATTCCGACCCGGGCGGATCCCATCGAGCGCCCGCCATCTTCGCCAGGACGGAAAATTCTCGGACCTCGCGCCAGCAGGCCACCATCACATTTGTAGTGATCTCCCGTGATGAATCGGGCTTCGTCCGATGCGAGGAAGAGCGCCAGGTGTGCAATGTCTTCGGGCTCGCCGGGGTCAGGCCACGGCTGCGCACTGTTCGTCGACTGGTTGATGCCGCGGGACAGGTTGGACAGCGGCGTGACGATCACGCCAGGGTCGATCGCGTTCACACGAATGCGGTGCGGCGCAAACTCGATTGCTGCGTTGAGTGTCATGTTGATGACGGACGCCTTGGCGGCCGAGTAGGCAAACGGCCCCGCGCCGCCGCCGCGACCCGCGATCGAGGCGGTCGACAGGATGACGCCGCCGTCTCCCTGCTCGATCATCCGCGCCGCAGCGTGTTTGATGCCAAGGAACACGCTGCGCGTCAGGATTGCAAAGGTCTCGTCGAAATCACGGACGTCGGTACCGACGATAGGCCCGATTGCGCCACCAACTCCGGCGTTGTTGAACATGACGTCCAGGCGACCAAAGCACTCCACCGCGGCATCGACGATTCCCGCGACATCCGCTTCGGCGGACACGTCCGCCCGAACCGCGGCAAGCACGTCATCGCCGTAGCCTGCCGCAAGCGCTTCGGCGGACGCTTGCGCCATCGTCTCTTCGTTCAGATCTGCCATGACCACGCGTGCACCCTCCTCGAGGTAGCGCATGACCGTCGCCTTGCCCATGCCGCTTGCGCCGCCCGTGACTGCCGCAACCTTGTGTGCGAGTCGTGTACCCATTTCCTGCTCCCTTTCCGGTGTGGCGCAAGAGTAACGTCGTGGAGCGCGTGGCGCACGGAGTGGTAATGAGGCTACTATCGGTGCCGCGAAAAAGGAGGTGACAATGGCGTTCTACGAACTACGGCAGTACAAGATTCTGCCGGGCAAGATGGATGACTGGGTCGACTACATGGAGACCGTGATCATTCCGTTCCAGGTCGCTCAGGGGATGGTCATTACGGCCAGCTTCAGGGGCGAGGAAGACGACAGTGTTTACGTGTGGATGCGGCGCTTCGAAAGCGAAGCGGAGCGTGAGGCGCTCTACGCGGCAGTCTACGAGAGCGAGACCTGGTCGAACGAGATTGGTCCGAAGATTCCGGACATGATGGATCGGTCTGGCATCGTCGTTACCCGACTCAACGCGACGCCGAAGAGCGGCACGCAATAGCACCGTGACGAAGAGCGCCCTGATCGCCGTGCTGCTCATGGCGTTCGTCGTTGCAGCTGACGCGGGCGCCGAAGCTTTGGAGTCGGGCGGACTCACCGATCAGAAGAAGGCGCTGATCGGCGAGTTGCTGACGTTGACTGGCGCCAACGACTTCAGCACGACGATGATGAACTTCTATGTCGGGCAG
>PBVL01000071.1 GCA_002728675.1 Gammaproteobacteria bacterium | reverse complement strand
ACGGCGGCCGCAGCGCGGGATGCGATCGAGGCGGGTGTATCCCTCGCGACGCACCTCTTCAACGCAATGAGCCAGTTTGGCAGCCGGGAACCCGGGGTCACGGGCACCTTCCTCGCCCGGGACGACGCCTGGGTCGACTTCATCTGCGACGGACAGCACGTCGACTTCGCTTCGCTCAAAGTCGCGGCCCGTGCCAAACCACGGGGCAAATGTCTGCTGGTGACCGACGCAATGCCGCCCCTCGGCGGACAGCAGACATCTTTTGGGTTGGGGGAAATGGCGGCAGAAGCACGCGACGGCGCCTGCTGGCTGCCGAACGGCACCCTTGCCGGATCGGTGCTCGACCTTGCAACGGCCGTCCGCAACTGCGTCAACCACCTTGGTGTCACGCCCGGCGATGCACTGCGGATGGCATCCACCTGGCCAGCGCAATTCATGGGCTTCAATGACCGGGGTGAAATCACGCCCGGTCGGCGTGCGGACCTCGTTGTACTGACGCCAAACTTCGAAGTGCGGGCAGTCGTCCGCGCCGGCGCCCCCGTTCACGACCCGGACGGGCTGATCCGACAATGACCGCAGAACTCTGGGGACTCCCGCGTTGGCTGATCGCAGCGACCGCCGCGTTGCTGGCCGTCAAAGCGTGGTTTGCCGCAACACTCGATCTTTTCGGCGACGGTGCCTTCTACTGGCTCGAGGCGCGCAATCTGGCGTTTGCCTACAGTGACCTGCCGCCCGCCACCGCGCTCGTCATCCGGGCAAGCGTGGAGCTCTTCGGTGACACTCCCTTCGGCGTGCGCGCCTGGTTCCTGATCGTCGCGGCGGCACCGCCATTCGTCATCTACCGCTGGGCGCGTGAACTCGGGACCCGCCAGGACGCCAATTGGGCCGCCGCGCTCGGGCTGTCGATACCGATGATTGCGACCCTCGGCGTGCTTGCCGTACCTGACGTACTACAGGTGACGGTCGGACTGACCGCGTGTTACGCCTTCGAGCGGGCCACGCGCGCGGACAGCAACGGGCTCGCCGCGTGGATCCTCACCGGTCTGCTCGTGGGCATCGGTCTCACCGTCCACTATCGATTTGCCATCGTGCCGATTGCGATGGCGGCATACCTCTTCTCGGCGCCGCGGGGACTCGCGTTGCTGCGCACACCTGCGCCATGGGTTGCGGCCATGACCGCATCGCCGGGGCTGGCGCCAATCGTCTGGTTCAATCTGGAGCATGCGTACGCCGGGTTCGGGTTCCAGTTTGTCGACCGGCATCCCTGGTCGTTCGATCCGCAGGGACTCTTGTTCTGGACCGATCAGTTGCTCGCAACCACACCGCTGCTCTATGTCCTCCTGCTGCTGGTTGCGATCCGTGGACTGACCTCACGCCGGTCCGCAGACGACCGGCCGTACCTCCTTGCGGTCATCGGCCTCACGCATGTGCTCCTCTACGGCATCGCCAGCCCCTGGATGGACCATCAGCGCACGAACGTGCATTGGCCACTGCTAGGCTATCTGGCCCTCGCGCTGCTCACACCGCGGGAATGCGCGCGTCTGTTCGGGATGCGGGCGAACCTCGTGCTGGGCAGCACAACGCTCGTGGCGTCGGCGGTCGCGCTTGGTCTGCTGGCAAGCCTCCTGCTCATGACCCGTTACGGCGACCTCCCGCGGGATATTCGCGCCCCGCTCGTGTCGAAGCTGAGCGGGCACCGCGAGATTGCGAGCCAAGTCTCGGAGCGACGACAGACAGAGAAACAGCCGATTCTCACCGGGCAGTACTACCTTGCCGCACAGTTGCGTTTCGCGTTCGGCTCCGACGCTCCCGTGTACCTGCTTACCGAAGAGAAGGCAGACCGGGACGGCCGGGCCCTTCAACTTGGCCTCTGGCACATGCGCCTCGAACATCTGCCGCTCGGGCAAAACGCGCTGCTGGTCATTGAACGAACCGCCTGGTCGGATCCGGAATACGACGCCATGCTGACAGAGGTCTGCGCACGTTTTCGCTCCGTAACCCCGCATGGCACCCATGCCCAGTTCGAAGGTGAACGCGTCTTCCGCTTCTTTGACGTCGCGGGTGGGTCCATCGCCCCCCTGGACCGTCGTCAGCACGAATCACCCTCCTGCCGGCCGATGTCCCGGGTCTACGTCGACCGCGGCTACCCCAGGGCGTTCGACACCTTGTCCGGCACGCTTACTGCGGAGGGTTGGGCGTTTCAGGACGACGGCGGCGTCGAAACTGTCGAACTCCTGGTCAACGGCAAGCACCATGCTCCCGTGACGTACGGACTGGCGCGGCCGGATGTCGCGGCATTCTTCACATCGTCAACCGACCCCAATCATCCAATGGTCGGCTTTCGCGCGCAGTGGGATGTATCGACGCTTCCTGCAGGCGTTCATGACATTCGCCTGCGGGTCACGTCCCGGAACGGGAACGTCGAAGATCACTGGCGCCGCCCGTTCCGTATCGCCCCCGGACCGCAGCGCTAGTGGTTGTGGTCGTGCCCGTGCGGGCGCGCGGCGAGGAGCTCCGATCGTTCGCGCACGGGCCCGGCAAGATCAACCCCCTTCTCCTTCAGGACGGCCAGCAGGGCGGTCTCGAAGTGTGCGTAGTAGTGGTAGGTACTCTGCGGGGCTGACACGGCATCCCACTCCCCAACGGCCCCGATAAGGCGCGCCCGAAACTCGTCCCACTCGAAGACACCCGCGTTGCTGAGCGACCAGGCCATGCCAAAGAGGCGCGCCTGCCAGGGCGACTCGAAGGTGAGTTCACCGTTGGCGGATGGCGGTGCGGCGGGACCGCCCAGCACCGCGTCCATGGCGCCCGCCTCAGCCAAGAGACTCGACCCCGATCATCGAGTCCCGTGTCACAAGTCGGGCGAGTGCTTCGGTGTCGAGCGTCTCGGTGCCCTCGGGCCGGCGCGGCAAAACCATGTAGCGCACCTCCGCCGACGAATCCCACACGCGGACTTCGGTTGCAGGACTCAGTTCGAGTCCCATTTCGGACAGCACCTTGCGCGGTTCACGCACAATGCGTGAGCGATAGGCGGGGTCCTTGTACCAGCGGGGCGGCAGCCCCAGCACAGCCCATGGATAGCAGGAGCACAGCGTGCAGACGACCGCATTGTGCACCGTGTCGGTGTTCTCGACCACAACGAGCTTGTCGACCTGACCACCGTCAAACGCATACTCCGCGATCGCTTCCGTGCCGTCAGCCANCAGCCTCGCCCTGAAGTCCGGGTCGGTCCAGGCCCGCGCGACAATCTCCGCNCCGCGCAGCGGTCCAACACGCTCCGAGAACATCGCAATCACCTCGTCCACCTGCTCGGCTTTCATCAGGCCGCGCTCGATCAACAGGCTTTCCAGCGCCTCCACCCGCAGCGCGGGGCCATCGTTGTGACTCATGCNGGTGCCTCCTGCAGATAGGGTTCGAACAGATCGATGTACACGACCGCCCCGTCTTCAGCGGACTCGCCCCACAACGTCTTGCCGTCGAATACCACTGTGTACAACTCGCATGGCGCCTCGCCCCCGCCATGCGCATTGCTGTCCGGGAAGACCCACGCACCGTGCGTTGCGGTGATGGTTCCCTGCTTGTCGCGCGCATAGGCTGGCAGCCGCGTATGACCTGGCGTGACGGTCCGCGCCGTCCGGACGCGATCGCCCACTGCAAACAAGGGCGTCCGCTCGGAGGGTCGACTCGCGGACCTGCCTGCTGGAGGTGCCGGAACCGGGTCGGGGTCCGCGCTCGGCCGTGCCGCAATCCGGGCGTCCGGATTGGCGCCGAGTGCCTCGGCACGCGCCGAGATCTCGTCGGTGGTGAACACTCCCGTCTCAACCAGCAGCGTCTCGATGCCGCCGAGCCACCGGCCATAGTAGGTATCCGTCAGGTAACTCACGGGATCAATCCGTTCCACGCCATGCCTGAAACGATCGGTGTTCGTCCACGCGCCCACCTGCCGCGCGGCACCGTTCATGGCGAATACCTTTGCCTCCCACCTGTCGTGGAAAACGGGCTCGTCTGCTTCGCGAACCACGCGCCCGTACCCGTGTTTCCCGCCCAGATCGTGAATGCCGTCCATCGTTTACGCCTCAGACAAGTTGCATGAATACCATGTTGGTATCGAGCATCAGTGACGAGCGCTCGCTGATGCATGCGCTGGCCGTTTCCCACAGTGAGACGAGACTGGCGTCTTCCGGTCGGGGCCCAACCTGGCGCGTGTCCTCCCAATGCGCCATGTCATCGTAGCGCGCCATCATGTAGACCCGCGTCTCCGCGGCACTGATCGAGAGCCACTGACCGAGTGGCCTGACGCCCTGAACCTGCAGGACCCACGGCCACCAGCCGTCTTCCGAGACTTCGACGAACCGTCGGACGTNCTCTCGAGCCACCCCGAAAGTGCGCATCGNGTAGATCCCGTCGTCGGCATCGATGGTTTCCAGGGGNCGGCGCCGTGTCAGCGGGCTGAGTGCAATCGATTCGGACACCCCNGTGGCGGGATTTCCGGTCAGCGCATCGTCCTGCCANTGCTGCAGGCTGTCGAACAGGCTGAGCTCGAGGAGTCGGTACCGTCCGCCCAGGACGACCGAAAACAGCGCGAGCGGTGTCCCGGGCCCCGCACCCCAGCCGGCCTTGCGGGCCCTGGCAAACGCCCGCGTCTCCGCCTCCGACACCTCGTGCGTACCCAANGTGTAGATCATCGCCTCTCCCTGATGCCGTCCGCACCGGATGCAGTGAACAGGGCAACCCCCCAAGGNGTCAACCCGTCTCACCCGATTCCGGCCGCCCCCGGGGCAAGGGTCCATCCATCGCCCGTTCCACACCGTTCACAGAATGATTTGCGGGCCAGGCGCGGGAGCCCCTAAGATTCCTGGATCACACTGAGGTCTGCGCGTTGTCGCGGCCAAACCGCACTAGACGTCAGGGACGTCATTCGGACGTCCTCCAGGAGAGCGAACGTGTTCAGACGACTCGCATGTCTTGCAGGGTCACTGCTGATCTGCGCCAATTCGGCGGTGGCGGACAACCGCCTCCAGAATCTGTCGACCCGCGCGTCAGTGCAGACGGGCGACGGGGTGCTGATTGGCGGCTTCATCATCGGCGGGGACACGGCCAAGACGGTCTACATTCGGACCCGTGGGCCCAGCCTCGCAGAAGCCGGAGTGGCCGGGCCGCTTCTCGACCCTGTCATCACTCTGAACCAGGTGACCGGCGAGTTCGTCGACGCCAACGATTCGTGGATGGACCACCCCCGCGTCAGCGAGATCCCTGCCGGGCTGGCGCCAACGGACCCCGCCGAAGCCGCTCTCGTCGCCACCCTCGCGCCCGGTGCCTACACGCCAATCGTTACGGGCGTCTCGGGCGGCACCGGCGTGGGCATCGTCGAGGTCTTCGAGGTCGATACCCTGTCCCGCCTGCAGAACATCTCGACGCGCGGTTTCATCGGAACCGGCGACGACGTGATGATCGGCGGCTTCATCATCGGTGGGGACACCCCCAAAACCGTGATCATCAGGGGCCGGGGGCCGAGCCTCACGAACTTTGGCGTCAGCGGCGCGCTTTCCGACCCCGTGCTGACGCTGACCCGTCTCACCGGCGAACTCCTGGACACGAACGACAATTTCGGCGATCACAGCGCATCGGCGAATCTCCCGACGGACCTCGTGCCGACGAACACCAGCGAGTCCGCCATCATGATCACGCTCGATCCGGGCGCGTACACCGCGATCCTGAGCGGCGTCGGCGGCGCTACGGGCATTGGCATTGTCGAGGTGTTCGAAACAGATGATGGCAGTTCGAGTGCGTTGGCCCTAACGGGTGAGGTTGCGACTTTCCCAGACAGTGAGGGTGTCGCCTCTGATTCATCAAGGCCTCGACGTGCGGCTGAAAACACAAAGTCTGAATACTCGCAATCTGACATGAAAGGGACCCGGGCTCTTGTCTCCCTTTTCTTGCTTACGGACACGGATAAGGAAGATGCAATAGCGACTGTCCGTTCAAACGACGACGGTAGCTACGAAGTCATGGTCGAGGACATTAGTCCCTGGCTTCTGGACAATGGCCTCATTAGCGCAGATTCATCAGACGACGAGATACTTGCCGCGTTCCAAGCGCTTGGGCAACTGCAAGTGAGCGCGCTCATTGTCAAGCAGCAAGAGGATGGTACAGAGAGAGCATTAGCGATATCGACTATCGCGGATCCAACATCGTCTGAGACGGTGCGTGTAAATCCTATCGTGCACCGTGTAGTCAAGACTGTGCTTGACCAGATTGTTTCAGCTATTTCCACGCTTAAGGACCTAGGCTTGGATGAGGAAGTAGTAGACAACTTGGCTAAGTCGGTGGTTGCCCAGGTCGCAGAAGAAATTGTCACGGTTGTGGAGGAAGCAGCTGACAGTGTCTTGGAGATTCCCGAAGGACAAGATGCCGAAAGTATTTTTGAAGAATTTGAGGAAGACTTCGAAATTGAAGCTACCGAGACAGAAATCGCCGCTCTTAAGGAGACAATTGAAAAAGAGGAAGAAGTAACTCAAGACGATCTTGTAGAGCTTGAAGAGAATGTTATTCGGGCGGAAAGTACCAACGAAAATTCTGATGCTTCAGGCGATTTGACGGGTGAAGAAGCTGGTGTGACTCAGCGTGTGGCGGCTGAGCTTACAGACAAGCTGCTTGATGAGGTCGACACCTTAGAAGCAACGGACTTCAAAGACGAAGCAGCTGCGGCCGCAGCTGATGCCGGCAAACTTGTGGCCCGGCGTGAAGGATTACAGAAATTCATGCTCGCGATGGGCTTCTCCGTCATCGTTGCTCAAAATGAAGAAGAGAATACCGTGGTACTGGCCACGGCTCTTCCAGTGCCTCCACACATTCCAGATGATTCCCTCCCCGGCAAGCGAGCCTTCGGTGAACGCGGCATTCGTTATTACAAGATAGGAGATGGCCGGATTGAAGGCGCCTATTCCGATGCGGTAAGCATCACCGAAGAGATGAGCACCAAGCTTGATAGGCTTGATCAGAATGTCCTTGAGACAATTTTGCGAGAAGAGCCTACGGAAGAGAACTACATGCTTCTGGATAAGCTTGATCTCTATCGTGAATTGCTTAATCGAGCTCAAGATAACCCGATCGTATCGGCAGAGCTCATGGACTTTATCCTCGAGAACCGAAATCAGACCGTACCGGTACGTAAGCTTGCCGCCGTGGTCGCCGATAATTTCGAATGGGTTCAAGAGCTCGTTAATGTGACGGATGAAGGGTTCCCGATATTTACGGGATCAACTGTCCCCGCACCGGGTTCGTCCACTGTCGACGCTACTGAAGTCGCGAAGTTCATGTCCTTTCAGTTGGAAGACAACCCCGGTGATGCTGCACGTGCACTAACGTCGAATGTTCAATTCTTCTCTCAATTTGCTCCCGAGGCAGTGGAGATACGGCTCCAGCAAGCCAGCGCTGCTGGCATAGAAGGGGACTTTGACGATGTTCTGAGCGAAGTATTCCCTGACTCTATTTCGGGCTATCGCGACATAATCATTGGGAATCGTTCGCTCGGTATTCCTGCGTCACCTCCTTACCGAGAAGCTCGTGACATTATCGCGAGGGGCTTAACGGCTGCCTTCCCGAAAGAAATGTTTGGTGCCGTCATAACTCCCGATACCTCGCTGAACGTTCGATCTGCGTTTTTCCTAGTCAACTACATTCTAAGTAACGAGTTTACGATTGAGCCAACCGAAGGATTCTTCACTTCCATCGGTATCGGAGACGAAACGCGACTCCGTCCCAATTTTGAGAACATCAAACGACTGCAGGGAAGCCGTGATCTCAGCCTGGCAAGTTTTGTTACCCAGTCACTTGAGCAAAGTGATATTCAGGAATCGGGTGTTCTAGCAGTAGCGCAACAAGGTGTTTATCTGGCTGCACAAGCATTACCAAAGCGTCCTGAGTACGAGGAACAAAATCTAGAAGACTTTGATGAATTTTTGGGCGACGCCGCCGAAACGGTGACGGTTTCATGTGCTGTCGAACGGTTCGATGGGCTAGATCCGACCGATCCATTCGGAGATGCAAATCCCCAGGAGATGCTCACGGTTAAAGTTTTCCCAGTTGAGTTTGATGATCGGACGGGTGAACTTTTCAAGGGTGACGAAGTTGCACGTGCAACCGAGGGCGTAACCAGGAATCGAGAAGATAGCGATGACGTCGTAGTTACATACGAGCTTGCGAACATATCAACAGGGACGGCTAATGATCGCGGACGCGAATATGTCATGCAATTCGACATCCAGAGCTATGAAAATCACATTCCGGAGTTGTTTTTCTGGGTAGACGGTTATTCCCAAGAGCTTGAGCTTTGTGATGAGCAGCACCCTTGGTTCATCGGTCCGGACGAAGTATTTGAAGGTGTTCCGGGTATTGGGTTAGTCAGCGACCAGACGCGCTACTACGATGGTGTCGGGGAGTTACCCGAAGGCGTTGATCTTTCTAACATCGATGTACCAGGCGGTTTGGTCTACTTGACCGACGAGGAAGTAAAAGCGGGTGAAGGTCTTATCGATTTCCGCCTTGTCAAAACGGCGGATGGGATTTTCCTAAATGCGCACGGGGATCAATTTATTGCCGGGTTTGCACCGCTCTTTGGAGAATTCGGCCCGAACGGAGTTAGTGTCCAGTTAGAGTCTAATGACGAGAACGAGCCGCTCTACGGAATCTATTCAATTCTGGGTTCTAACGTTAGGTCGTTGGTGGAACAAGTTGTTTCCGGANAGACAACAACAGGTGAGNCCTTCGAGCTAAGTTCCTCCCTAGACCTTGGATTATCGCCAGCATGCATCGAAGAGGCGTTGNGCGGTTATGCCGATGTCGGTTCCGCAGNATCATGCAACTTTGATTGGGACCGACTCTANTTGATGCGGGGTGCAGACGGACAATTCTCCGTAATAGAAATTCGCTATGCAGANATCTTCGAAGAATATGACGGCAGCCATCGTGCATTTGTAGATCTAGGGTTTGCCACAGTTAACACCGTTGGCGACCTAGTCATTCCAAAACCAGAGTTTGATGTTGGTAGTTCGCATCACGATGGAGGTATCGACCGGCGTTTCTATTGGGTTGCTGCAGGGGACTGGGTGGTTTTAGAGCACCCGACCGATTACAACGGACCCGACTGGCTCCCCCCAAGCATCTTTGCCTTTGGAGAGGAACAAGCAAGTTTCTACAATGATCTAAACGCGGCAACAGACGGGATCGTAATTCGTTACGCGGGCGATTTCTTTGACGACAATATCCTCGCAATTGAAGATTTTGACGAAAGGTTCGGTGATGGAGACTATTCAGAAGTCCCAGTCCGAATCGATGGTAACGATAACGTTCGGTTCGTCAAACTCGCTTTCCAACAGGAGTTTAGGCGATACGTACTAGAGCCAAGTGCGGAAGAAGCGACGGAATCGGCCCGTAATCTGAAGCATGGTGATGTAGTCGCAATATTTGATACAAATCATCCTGACGAAGGCCCACAATGGTTAGCACGAGTGCTTGCCAATGCTCCGCCTGGCTCGCCAGATGCCAATTTCAGTATTTCTATCGACGTCGTACCCTTCTCTGATCAAGAAGGATCCGCGGACTCTGTCGCCTGTTTCTTTGAAGAGGAAGATGGCCAAGGTTGCGGGGGACCGGATGGTCCAGTGTTGCCGGGGCTCTACAACGCGACCGACCTCGAGAATCAAATTGGCGTCATCTTTGATTACGACTCTGATGGGGTGCCGGAGGTCTTCGATGAGAATGACGGAGATCCGAACATACCGGGCGCCGGTGGTGGTGGCCCCGGTGGTGGCCCCGGTGGTGGCCCCGGTGGATCATGCTGTGATGAAGGTGGCATGTATTTTGAGCCGGTTATTGAGTCTGTCGACTCACAGGCCATCAATAAGGTCATCGGCGAGATATATGGGATATATCCGGGCGAAATTGATGTCGTGTCGCTTCGGAGCAACGACATATTCGGCGATGAAGCGATGCATCTGTTCTTCCAGTGTCGCCTAGCGGAGAGTGCTGACAGCTTCTCCGGTGCAATCTGTGCAGCGGGCGATACTGTAAACGGAGTGTCGTTCCAGGAAGAATTCCAGTCTTTCGACGGAGTCGCATTTAAAGTCATGTTGCCTGAATCAGCTGTGCCTTCAGCTGAAGAAGGATCACGCAGAGTATTCATTGAATACGAGGTGACCTTTAAGCAACCGCTCAACCCCGACGGTACACCATTAGTTTGTGGTGACCGTGCGTGCGAACCTCGTCCTCCAATCAGGAGCGATGAGCTGGTAACCATTGTGCGTCCAACTAACGACCTGTTGTTCACAGGTACGGAGATTGGATCCGGCAACGACTCTACGACGGACTTGGCTGGAACAAATTCTATTGATGTCTCCCGAGAACTCTTGATTTCCAGTTCAATGGTTCAGGGTGCCGTCGATTACGAACTTGAAGTGTTCTGTCCCGGCAACGATGACCCGTTCAATTTCCGGCCGGACGAATACAACTCTTTCTATGCGCCCGCTTACGACGAGAGGGGAAATGGCATAGAGCCAAGATTCGAAGTTTCGCTGCAGCACTTGGGTGGTCGATCATGTGATATCTCGTTGGTCGCCTTCAGATTCAGTGACGCTGGTGACTTCCTGGGCAGCGTTCGGGAATCCTTCCCAAATGTGGTCTTTACGGGTGGGTTCGCTGATAGCGGCGGTTATTTCGATAATGAAATAAAACTCNCCGTGGGTGATTCGGCCTGTTTGGTCAATGGTGCGGTGACGAGGGACGAACCTAATGGAACGGTGTGTAATCCGGAGAACACGCTATTCGAACTGACTCAAGTCAGCGAGTCTTCGCAAGCGCTGCTCGAAAGTGCGAATGACGGTGATTTCGAGGCGTCGTTACAACTCGGGGAAGGCGTCAAGAAAGCCAAGTTCGAGAAATATCTACCAGATCTGACTGGCGGACCAATTGAACCTGGGTCTGTCATCCAGCTAGATCTGGATATCGGTGACCTAACCAAGAGGCCTCGATGTGGACGCATATCCACAGACGAATACTCAGATTACTGCCACTCCAACGATGTAGTTCTTATTGATGTGCTTCAGTGGGTTGAAGAGAGCAACCGGTTGGAACTGCTAGATGGGTTGGCCTCTGTACTTTCGATCGAGGGTGACTTCGCCGAAGACGGAACGATCGTTCCAACAGAGCCGGGCTTCTTCACCGTATCGAATGGAAACCAAGAACTATTCGACTTCCAAGTTGAGCCATGGGATGGGAAGCCGCAATTCTTTGCTTGGCCAAAGCCATTGAAGGTCAAGTACGAACGCGGCGAATCAGAAAATAGAATTCTGCCTGCCTCGGTACCAGGGTTTGTGTTCGTTAAGCACGATGCCTCAGATCAACCTATCGACATAGATATTCATGTCGTTCGGCNNGAAGGCATGAAGTTTAATTGGTATGTCCTGCCGCCTCGAATAGACGTNACGGGCGAGCATGATGTCAATGGGGACGGTTCCGTCGACCTAACCGTCACTGCTCCAGATGGAGATTCATACGAATTCTCCTTTGCAGAAGGGCTGACGGTACGTAGGTTTGACCCNGAGACATACGAACTGACGGACGTCACTGGCGACACCACAGTAGCGCGCAGTGAAAATTGGGCCGAGTTCGAATTGGATATTGGCAATGCAACATGGATTGTTTTTGTGGGAAATCTAGAAGAAGACCCACATCTTGAGTTCTTCCAGTTGCCTGACTTCCAAGATATGCCAGAAGACGCATTCGCCGTTTATTGTGACGAGGTCCAAGGTGGTGATGGAGGAACTGTCGNAAACGAAGGTGGCGCTGGAGTAATCGGAGGTGGTGACGGAGAGNCNGGTACAAATTGCCGACCGCCACCGTTATTAGGCGATCATGATCTCGATNAAGACTATGAGCCAGACGTCTGGATCATGAGGGATCAGAATGGCAATTACATCTTCAAATTCATTGCTGGCGCAGCAATTGTGGAAGCTCAGGGGACACCTGGTGACGTACCCGCTGGTGTCGAAGTCGATGGTGAGAACGAAGAAGGTGAGCCAGAGACATACCTACAATTTGTTGTCGACCCGGATGAGACCACAGATCTTCGATTTGAGGTGGAGACCCGAAACGNTAACGGGACACTAAGCATTCTAAGCATAGAGAACCTTGACTCCGACGACCCCGCATATGAAATCACCTTAACGGAGGATGNCGNCGGCAGAACGGAGGATGTCGTCGGCAAGGTAACGCTCTATGAGGAGGGNCGTGACGGTTTTGACGAGCTAAGGTGGCCCCATAGCTCTGCAGNATCGGTGTCCGTCAATATTACTGGAACTCCGCAACCCACCGAATATTCATTAGGTACATTCAAACTCGCAGCAGAAGGCCAGAATTTCACAATCGTTAATGTCTCAGCTAAAGACTCGGACTCCAACGTGGAACCTTATTTTTCTGGAATTGCCGAGGGCGATGTTTTGGCAGCGGGTTCTGAAGTTGAATTTGAACTGATCACGCCATTGACAGGTGGAGAGACGGCGAGCTTAAGTTTCGACTTTGAAATCGNGGAGACGGGTGAGGGTTTCTCTGTCTCNTATAGGTTCGNNAGCAACTAATCGTTCGGCGGNTAGANNAATGCNGTTNCNGTTGCATGCCGATTNCGCATACCGTTGACCCTGCANNTCTGGANGGTCCACAGGNCTCANTCGGCNNTGATGNCTCGATGGTGTACCNGAGTTGGCAGGTGCACCCGGCGCAGATGGTGCGGCACTGGAATGACGGCGCTGCCGGACAGGTCGCGGTCACTGGCGCACAGCTAAGGTGTCTGCCCGCCTTTGGTGTCGCCCGACTGTGACCTGCTCTGCGCCGGGCGATAAATGATGTCAGACGGGAATTTCGTCGCCGGCGATGGTTATCCGGTGCATTCGCCGTCGCTGCCCGGCGTAGTCGTCAATCGCGTAGTGCTGCACGCACCGGTTGTCCCACATTGTCAGGGAGTCGACTTCCCACTCGACCCGACACTGGAACTCGGGTCGCGTAACGACGGACTGCAGGTAGCGGAGGATCGGCGCGCTTTCGGTTGGCGTCATGCCATCGATATGCATCGTGTGGCCGCCGAAGTAGAGCGTCTTGTCGCCGCTGTCCTGGTGGGTGCGAACCAGCGGATGGCTTGCCTCCGTCTGCTGTTCCTCCGGCGGTATCTCTTCCTGCATTCCGGCCGGTGGGCGCGAGTTGGATGGGACCGTGCTGGCGGCGCGCAGCTTTTCCCGGCTGCCAACGTTCCATCCGCGAAGTGTCTCGAGCATCGTTTTCATGCCGTCCGACAATGACTCGTATGCCGCACTCATGTTCGCGAACATCGTGTCGCCGCCGCGATCGGGGACTTCTCTCGCGTACAGCATCGTGAACTTGGCGGGTTTCGGATTGAACATCTGGTCCGAGTGCCAGGCGTTGCCGAACGCCCGGCGATCGGTTTCGGTTTTGACGATCTCGAGAATGCCGGGGTGACTGTCCATGCCGCGCATGAAGGGGTGTTTGTGAATCCGTCCCCAACGCCCGGCA
The DNA here is from genome assembly GCA_002728675.1 of Gammaproteobacteria bacterium. Lineage (GTDB taxonomy): Bacteria > Pseudomonadota > Gammaproteobacteria > Pseudomonadales > Azotimanducaceae. The sequence goes on along the minus strand of PBVL01000071.1, from coordinate 8,736 downwards.
AACGCCTCGTAGGAGTCGAGGTCGAAGTGCTGATCGCGAAACACGACAACCTTGTGCTCGACCATCAATTGATAGGCCTGCTCGAATCTGTCCTTGTCCAGATTCGACAGATCAAGGCCGCGGACTTCCGCTCCGAAGGAACCGGAAAGCGTTTTGACGTCAAAGCCGGCTGCGGGCGCTTCGGTGGCGGCGGACGTTTCAGGCGTCATGTTGGGACCTCGGATGTGGGACTCGGGAGGACAGACCGCACATTGTGCAGTCTCCAAAGTACCCACCACAAGCCGGGGTCGGGCCGCACGGCATCGAGGCGAGCCAGGGCGTCGACCTGATGGCGAACTTCGACGACTGCCTGAACGCGCCAAGTCCGCGCCGGGGCGCAGCCTCAGGTGTCGGCTACTTCGGTCAGGACGGGTGCCTCACCGCGCACCGTGGCCCGATAGCCGTGCCGGACACCCGGGTAGTAGTCCCAGGACGCCTGGTGCTGCACGACACGGTTGTCCCAGAAGACCACGGTGTCGGGCTCCCAGTGCACCCGGATCTGTGCCGCAACCAGATACGCGGTGTGGTCGTAGAGCATGCGCAGCAGTGCGTCGCTTTCGCGCCGTGACAGTTCGACGATGTGACTGACGAAGCCGACATTGACGTAGATGGCGTGCCTGCCGGTTCGGGGGTGCGTGCGCACCACGGGATGCGTTGACGTGGGCAACTCGTCAAGGCGCTTTGCGCCGCCGACGTACAGGTAGTGACCGCGCGGCTCGTGGACTGCATGCAGCCCTTTCACGAACGCTTTCATCGAGTCGGACAGCGCGTCGTAGGCATGGGTCATATCGGCAAAGAGTGTGTCGCCGCCAGCCTCGGGCACGACCTCCATCCGCAACATCGAAAGGCCGGGGGGGATCTCCTCGCTCGACACGTCCGAGTGCCAGGTCGAACCCGCAATGAACTTCGATCGCTCGTCCGCATGGATCATGATCAGTTCGGGCGGGACCTTGCGGCGATTGACGGGGGTCGTGAACAGTGGACCGATCCGGCCGGCGAACGCAACCTGCTCGTCCATGGTCATGGCCTGATCGCGCACGACGACGACACCGCGTTCGGCGGCGAGTTGCTGGAGCGCTTCGAGCTGGGCGTCGTCGAAGTCGAGCAGTCTGACGCCCTTCTCCAGCTCCGCGCCAAACGGCGTGTTGATGGGTGTATAGGCCAACGTCGACGATGGGGTCTGTACTGCGCTCATGCGGGTCTCCGCGCTGCTGATCGGGACACCCTACCTGGGCGTGCGTCGAAGTCCAGTCGGCCGCCTGGAGTACGGCGTAGGCTGCTGTTTGCCGACAGCGCCGACCCCGCTATCGCGGGTGGCTGGCGTCGATCAGCCGCCGGGTGCGGGCGTCGGGAGGACGACGATGTTTTCCGTCATGGTGCCGCGCGTCATGCGCAGGGCATCCCGCACACCGTCGCGGGCGGAGGGGTCGATGACGCGCCACTGACGCGCCGAGTTGTCCCACACGCCGGTGGTTGCGCCGTCGGCGGTCTGGAAGGCGAGTACCACCCGGCCCCAACGCAGAACGTCGACGATCAACAGTTTGCCGTCCACCTCGATCTGATCCGAGTAGGTCTCGCGATCATTGCCGTACTCGAGTTCAGTCGAGTAGGCCTGCAGCGCGAGTCGGAATTTCTCCGCGGTGGAGATGTCGGACCGGTCGAGGCTGGAGCGCAGTTGCGCAACCCTGGCGAGACGCTGCTCCTTGCGGAACGGCAGATCGAGATTGATGAACAGTTCGAGCGTTCCGATCATCCGCTCCGTCAGCGGCCCAAGCTGGCGCTCGATCGTGTCGACCTGGTCGATCGAGGAGGTCAGCGTGCCGATCTCGTCCTGCTGGTTTTGCAGCAGCGTATCGAGCTGTGTGTTGTAGACGCCAAGCGCGTCGACCAACTCAACGAGATCCATGTACTCCGTGAGGACGTCCGGAGCTTCTTCCGCTTCTTCCGCGAACGCGAACGGAGAGATCGCAAGGAGGCATGTGGCGATTATCTGGAACGTGCGACGCATGACTGGACGGTCGTTGACTATCGGGTCGTGGATACTACCGTAATGGGCGATTGGTCCGCCAACCCCCCTCGCAAAGAAAAATCGGGGGCCGGACCTGCGCCCGGTGGAACGGGCTCCCGCACCGGCTGCAGTCCGGCGCGCGTCGCGGTAACTTACCCGGTACGCAATGAACAAACCTGTAGGAGTGGAGCATGAACAGTCCGGCCAACGGGGACCGCGAAGCGTTCGAAGCGTACTGTCAGGACGGCGTTGAGCGCGCGCTGGCGCTCGGCAATCGCGGGCCGATGCGATTTGACGACGATGGCCGGCTGGCCCGGGACATTGTCAATGCCTACAACGAGCACGGCTTCTACGTGTTCACGGGGGTCCTCTCGCAGAGTGAGATCAACGAGCTGACGCGCGAGTTCGACGCACTGCTCGACAATGCGCCCCGTTCCACTGAAGACGAACTCGACAGTCACGGCAGGCCGTCGCGTTATGGGGGATACATGACCCTGTCCCGGCGAGACGCGGAAGGCGATCTGGACGCAGGGGACGACGCACCCATGCGGGTTGGCCTCGTCTCGCACCCTCTCATGTTCATGCACTCGGCGCTCTGCGTTTACGCCCACCCCGACATCCTTAGGATGGTCGCAAGCATTCACGGCGATGACTTCGTGCCGTTCCACGAGAGCATCTTTCACAAGGGTGCGGGCGAGGGGCCGCCGACCAGTTGGCACCAGGACGGACGGACGCACTGGACGGAAGACGGCGCGGTCATCGAAGGTCGGGACGGATCGGGCAAGAAGCACGGTTTCAACCTGTCCGTGTCGTGGTCGCACTGCACGCCCGAGAATGGCCTGTGGGTTGTGCCGGGCAGCCAGCGACAGTGGCGATTGGCCGGGGGCGGCAGCTTCCCGCCCATCAGCGAACGCATCCCTGAGGCGGTGCCAATGATGCTTGCGCCGGGAGACTGCGGGATGGTCAATCGCTCTTCGTTGCACGGGAGCTTTCCGAACCGGTCGCCGGAACGCAGGATCACCATGGTGATGGGCTATCACAGCCGCGAGTCCGCGATCGGGACGAAGACGACCAACGTGCACGCATTCATGCGGCCGATCCGGGAAGGGGAACCGCGGGAGTACTCCGAAGACTACGTTCTCAGACGCACCCGCATGATCCCGCTGGCCATCGACGCGCGGCGACAGAAGTACCCTGATGAGGAGCCCTATGAATACAAGGGCAGCTTCGTCGGCTCGGCCGAGTGGAATGACACGACGCGCGCGGAAATCTCCCGCGAGGGAGACGAGTACTGGCGGCGTGATATCACGCTCTGAGCCTCGAACAGTCGGGCTTGAGCCAGGCATCCCGTACCGTCCGCTGGAAGGATTCCGGCGGGGCCCCGTCAGCCTGACGCGGCATGTGCTGCCGAAACAACGCGCAGGACGGAGCAGCAGAAGTCGAGGGCCGGCGTTGCGACGCCCAGCCGTGCCCCTTCAGATTGCGTGTGCCCGAGGGTCTCGTTGACCTCGAGCGGCCGGCCACGGTCGGCATCCTGGAGAATCGACTGGCGGAAGAGGGGCGCGTTCGCGCGCATCCTGCGACCCTGGTCGAGCAAGGCGTCGACGGCCTCCGCCTCCGTGCCCTGCAGAACTTCCGCCCGAGCCATCCCGGTCGGGTCGAGATCGATGCCGAGTGCGCCCGCCACGGCCGCCGTCTCACGCATGACTCTCGCAGCGATCAGCGCGGTTTCCGGAGCGGAAAGAAACGTCGCGGTTGGCAGCCGCGTCAGCGCAGCGAGGGCGCTGACGCCCGACCATCCCACAAACTTGGACCACTCGACGCTGACGATGTCCGCCCGGACTTCAGCCGCCAGGTTGGCATCGCGTAGCGCGTCGACGATCGGCGGAAGGTCCGGGCCATCAGACTCCAGTGCTCCGAGCAGCGTTGGCGCGGCCATGTCATAGCGGACGTCGAGCGGTCCGTCGGGCGCGTCGTTGGCGGTCGTCACCTCACCACCGACCATGCTGATGGCGCCCGCGACGTGTGCGTGGCCCCAATGCCCGAGGAGCGCGAGATTCTTGCCCACGCCGTTCTGCACGGAAAACGCGCAGCCAACCGCAAGGTTGGCGAGTGGCTGGAGCGCGTCTGCGGTGTCGTAGGTCTTGACCGCAAGGATCAGCGCGTCGACCGGCTCCACGGCCGCAGGGTCGGTCACGACCGTGACGTCCGCCGTGAAGTCCGCGCGGCCGCAGACGCGGATCCCGTGGCTGCGGATCCGCTTTGCGCGCGCGCCGCGGGCGAACAACTGGACTTCGTGGTCAGCTCGGGCGAGGTGTGCGGCGTACAGGGTCCCGAGCGCCCCCGCACCAATCACGGCAAATCTCACAACCAGATCCTCACTGTCACACCGGGCCGGAGTCTGCGCCCCCCTCTGGCTGCCCGCAATCGCGGCACAGCCATGGTGCATGAACGGGGAACCCGGACGCGCCCGAGCGCTGCCGTCAGGTCCGGTTGGTTGTTCGGTCCGGTCAAATCCCTGACAATGAAATGCAGCCCGCTCGGGTTCTTTGGGGGCAGGTCTTTTTTGGGGGAACGCTCATGGCATCGTCCGCATCGGTTCACGGCATGTGGTCCAGCCGGCTCATGTTCATCCTGGCCGCGACCGGTTCGGCGGTCGGTCTCGGCAACATCTGGCGGTTCCCCTACGTCGCGGGTGAGAACGGCGGTGGCGCGTTCGTGCTCGTGTATCTGCTCTGCATCGCCCTGATCGGAATCCCGATCATGTCGTCCGAGGTCCTGCTCGGCCGCGCTGGTCGGCAAAGCCCGATCAACACGATGTTCGGCCTTGCGGAACGGTCGGGAGTGAGCACCAACTGGCAGTTGCTGGGTTGGCTGGGTGCTGCCTCCGGTTTCGTCATCCTGTCGTTTTACGGCGTGATCGCCGGCTGGGCGATGCACTACGTCGTGCTTGGTGCGTCCGGTGAGTTCGGGGGGCTTACGGGGGCAGGTGCGGCCGAGATGTTCGGCAACTTCACGGGCAATGCCTGGCTCGTGCTGCTCTGGCATGCCGTATTCATGCTGCTCACCACGTTCATTGTCGCGCGCGGGGTCGGTGAGGGGTTGGAGCGAACGGTCAAATACCTCATGCCCGCTCTCTTCGTACTGTTGGTCGCGTTGATTGGCTACGCGGTGACGACGGGCGGCATGGGTGACGCGCTCGCGTTTCTCTTCGCGTTCAACTTCGATAAGCTGACGGGGGGCGGCGTGCTGATTGCGATGGGGCAGGCGTTCTTCACGCTGAGCCTCGGTATGGGCGCGATCATGGCGTACGGTTCCTATATGCCGAAAGACGCGTCGGTCATCGGCACGGTCACGACCATCGCGCTGCTCGACACGGGCGTTGCGCTGATGTCGGGGCTCGTGATTTTTCCGCTGGTGTTCGCCAACGGCCTCGAGCCGACCTCCGGCCCCGGGCTGATGTTCATCACGCTGCCGCTCGCATTCGGGCAGATCGACGGCGGTCTCGTGTTCGGCACGATCTTCTTCGTGCTCGTGACGTTTGCGGCGATCACGTCTTCGATCTCCCTCGTCGAACCCGCGGTGGCCTGGCTCGTGGAGCACCGCAAGGTCAGCAGGCGCGCTGCAGCCGCCACCGTGGGGGGGCTCGCGTGGCTGCTGGGGCTTGGGAGCGCGCTGTCGTTCAATGTCTTGTCGGACTTCCGACTGCCCGGTGGACTCGATTTCTTCAGCACGATGGACTATCTCTCCAACAACATCATGCTGCCGTTGGGCGGCATGCTGATCGCCGTGTTCGCGGGCTGGATCGTCAAGCGCGAAATTCCGCAGGAGGAGCTGGGTCTCTCGCCTGGCGGGTACGCCGTCTGGCAGTTCCTCGTCAGGTTCGTTGCGCCCCTCGGCGTCGCCGTCGTGTTTGTCATGGTGTTCGTCTGATTCCATGGCCGAGGTCAAGCGGGTCAGCCGGGACGCCCTCCTGCCTTACTCGGCGGCGCAGATGTACGCCATCGTCAATGACGTCGAGTCCTATCCCCGGTTTCTCCCGTGGTGTTCGGGAGCGTCGATTCTCGATCAGCGTGAGAACCAGATGACCGCGCGCGTTGAGGTCGAGAAGGGTGGGCTGAGGCAGTCCCTCACGACCCGCAACGATCTTGTCGAAAATCAGTCGATTCAGTTGAACCTTGTCGACGGGCCGTTCTCGCGGCTGCGCGGTCGCTGGCGGTTCCAGGATCTCGGGAGCGACGGCTGCAAGGTGAGTCTCGACCTCAGCTTCAGCTTCCGGAGCCGGCTGGTTGCGTCGACCTTTGGCGCAATCTTCTCCGTTGCGGCGAGCCAGATGGTGGATGCGTTCTGCAAACGGGCGGACGTCGTCTATGGCCGCTGAGGGGTCGGTGTTGCCTGTTGAAGTGGCGTTTGGCCTGCCCGACGCCCAGGTTGTGATCGAACTGTCGGTACCGGAAGGCACCACCCTGGGCGAAGCTCTCGAGCGCGCGGATCTGCAGCGATTCTTCCCCGATCTTGACTTCGGGTCGCTGCCGAAGGGCATCTTCGGCGAGGTGCGCCCGGCCGATACCGTCCTTGCCGCGCACGACAGGGTGGAGGTTTACCGGCCCGTCGAACGGGACCCGAAACGCGCGCGTCGCGAGCGGGTCGCTGCTGAACGGGAAGCCGCGCGGCGCGGCTGAACGGTTGCGTGGGGCCTACTTCACCCAAGCGGTCAGGCGCCGGGTGCCTCTCCGTCGATTTCCGGCTTGAAGTCCCCTTCGACGCGCGTGAGACGATCGTTCTCGAAGAAGACGATCAGCCGGAACTGGCTGATCTCGCCACCGGACAAACCGAAGGTCGACACGTAGTCCCAGCGATTCGCGTCCAGTTGATCATCGACGACCGGATTGCCGAGAACGAAACGGACCTGGCTTCGTGTCATGCCGGGCTTCAGGCGGTTGACCATCTTCTGCGAGATGACGTTACCCTGCTGGATCGTAATGCGGTGTACGCCCGGGAACTGGAAGGTCCCGCAGCCCGCAATGACGCACGCCAGAATCAGCGTCGTCGTACGTTGCCAAAATCGTTTCACACGTTCCCTTCGTATCGGGTTTCGGAGATACTTCCTGTTGTGGATCGAGCGCCTCCCAATCCCTGGTGGAGGCGCTGTGGAGCGGTTAATTATACCTTTATAGCTTTGTCCGGTTGGGCAGCGAGGGCGCTATGACGAGTGAATCACAGGAACTCAAGGATGCCGGACTCAAAATCACGCTCCCGAGGGTAAAGATTCTCCAGATCCTGGAAAGTTCACCTGCGCATCACCTGTCTGCAGAAGACGTCTACAAGCAACTGCTGAAGAACGAAGAAGAGATTGGCATCGGTACGGTCTACCGCGTGCTCACTCAGTTCGAAGACGCGGGCCTCGTCAAACGGCATCACTTCGAGGGTGGTCACTCCGTCTTCGAGATTGCGAAGACCGATCATCACGATCACATGGTCTGCGTCAAGTGCGGACGGGTCGAGGAGTTCGCGGACGAGGGGATCGAGCGCCGGCAGCAGGAGATTGCCGACTCGTTTGGCTTTCAACTGACCGATCACAACCTCAACATGTACGGTCTCTGCCCGCGCTGTCGGTAGCCGAAGACGCGAGAGGCTGTCTGGAGGGAGAGGGTCACGCCTCCTGGGCCGCAGCAAGTATCTCGCGGGCGTGTGCCGCACTCTTGCGGGTTTCCTTTCCGCCCAACATCCGCGCAATTTCTTTTGTCCGGTCCTTTGCGCCGAGCTGATTGATCTGCGTACCGCCGTCGCGGCTGACCCGGTAGTGCGCGTGTCCGTGTGCCGCGACCTGCGGCAGGTGGGTGACGCAGATGATCTGGGCGTGCTGGCCGAGGGCGCGCATGAGCCGTCCGACCGTCTCTGCCGTGCCGCCACCAATGCCGACGTCGACCTCGTCGAACACCAGTGTAGGGACGTGTGAAGTTTCGGAAGTCGCCACCTGGATTGCGAGGCTGATCCTGGAGAGCTCGCCACCCGAGGCGATGCGGCCGAGCGCCCTGGGCGGATGCCGGTCATGCGTCGCGATGAGGAACTCCACCTGCTCACCGCCCGCCGCGTTCGGCGCGTCCGAGTCGCGTTGGGTGAGTTCGACACAGAATCGTGTCGCGGGCATCCCCAATTCGGCCAGAATGCGCATGACTTCGGCCTCGAGCTTCGAAGCCGCGGCGTTGCGCGCCTCGGTCAGTCGGCGGGCCGCCTCCGCATAGCGCTCGGCGAGCCCGGCGAGCTCGGCATCGATCTTGCTGAGGTCCTCTTCGAGGTGGGCAAGCTTTGCGAGCCGGCCCGTGATGTCTTCATGCAGCGCGCCCAGCTCGTCCGGTTGTACGCGGTGTTTGCGCGCGACCGAGTAGAGCGTATCCAGCCGGGATTCGATCTCCTGCAGCCGCGCGGGATCCACCTCGATCGATTCCAGGTAGCGTGCGAGATCGGCGGCGGCTTCCTCGATCTGGATGCGCCCGGATTCGAGCATCTCGACCACCGGGTCGAGTTTTGGCTGCTCCAGCGCACGGAGTTCTGCAACGGCGCGTTGCAGCAGGTCGCTGACCGCAGGCTCACCGTCTGCCAGCGCATCGCCGGCGGATTGCCCGGTGCGGAGCAATGTGTCCGCGCCCGCGAGTTCGCGGCGCGTGACTTCGAGCGTGCCCGCTTCG
>PBVL01000013.1 GCA_002728675.1 Gammaproteobacteria bacterium | reverse complement strand
TGGCTCGAAGAGAACTGCCCGCAGGGCGCCCGCGGCGTCGGACCGGTGCACTCAGGCAGCAGGCTGATCCCGGTCCCGCATCCTGACCTCGACATCTGGCTCGAACGGATGGCGGAGAAAGGCTGGACAACCCCGACATGGCCGGCCGAATACGGCGGTGCCGGGCTATCGACGGACCAATACCTGATCCTGCTCGAAGAAATGCGGGCAGTCGGCGCGCGTGCGCCGCTCTCCAATCGCGGCACAACCATGGTCGGTCCCACGATCCTCGAGTACGGCACGGAAGAGCAGAAGCGCAGACTGCTGCCGATGATCGCCCGCGGAGAGGGCGCCTGGTGTCAGGGCTACAGCGAACCCGGCGCCGGATCTGATCTCGCGAGCCTCCGGACCACGGGCGTCCTCGACGGCGACCAGTACGTCATCAACGGGCACAAGATCTGGACCTCGGACGGGGACTGGTGCGAGTGGATGTTCCTGATCATCCGCACCAACCCCGATGCGTCCAAACACGAAGGCATCAGCTTCTTCGTGATGAAGATGGACCAGCCGGGCGTCACCGTGAAGCCGATTCGGATGATCAGCGGTGCGTCGCCGTTCTGCGAGACGTTCTTCGACGACGCCATCGCCGACAAGCGCGACATGATCGGCAAACCCAACGAAGGCTGGACCGTGGGCAAGCGACTGCTCCAACACGAGCGCAGCGGCATGGAGATGCTGGCGGCGGGTGCCACCAGCAGTCGACGCGCCGCCGGCATCGTCGACATTGCCCGCGCCTATGTTCCGACAACGGACGCGGGACGCATTGCAGAACCGGCCACCCGCAATGCCGTCATCAATCAGGAAATGCAAACCCTCGCCCTGCGGCTCACCCAGCGGCGTATCGCACAGGAATCGAGTGACGGCCGCACACCCGGGCCCGCCACGTCAATCATGAAGATCGTCAGTACGGAGATCGAGAAGGACCACGCGGAGTTGACCATCCAACTGATGGGCACCCAGGGTCAGGGCTGGGAAGGCGCACAGTTCTCGGAGCAGGAAGTTGCCGCGCACCGGCGTTTCCTGTCTTCCCGCGCCGCGTCGATCTACAGCGGCAGCAACGAGATTCAGGCAAACATCATTGCAAAGCGGGTATTGGGCCTGCCGGACTGACCAGCACGAGCTTGCCTGACGGATGATCTGAGGCGCAATGGCCCGGCGTCACGACCGGTTCGGACGGTGGCCGCCTCGCGGGCCGGAAGCAGTTCTGCGAGGATGCCGCCGACTCCAGTCAGACAGGTAATCCCAGATGCTAATACCCATCATTGTCCGCATCGACGGGACGGACTACCGGGGCGAGCTCAACGACAGCGAGACAGCAGCAGCCGTGGCAGCGGCACTACCGCTGCAAGGCGCCGCCAGTCGCTGGGGCGACGAGTACTACTGGTCGATCGGGATTGACGCTGACACGGCCGACGATGCCCGCGCCACCTTTGGCGTTGGTGAACTCGGCTACTGGCCGCCGGGCGATGCCTTCTGCATCTTCTTTGGCCAGACGCCCGCGTCATCGGGCGACGAACCGGTGATGGCGAGCGCGGGCAACCCGATCGGCTGGATAACGGATGACGTCACCGCGCCGAGGGGGACCACTGGTGGCGCCTCGATCGAAGTCCGCCGCGCCTGAGGGTGGCACCGCATCCAGGCCCGCACGTGGNGGTCGGGTACAACGACCCGGGTCGATTCATTCACGCGGCCNGGCGGCCGCGGGTTTCACTCTTTGATGCGCTCTTTGCGGCCGGGCCGCACACACCCGAGACAGCGTACGAACGTCTCACGGGCAGGCGCAACGACGAGCTTCAGGACTGGCAGCGAGTGCAGAAGACTGTCGCCCGCTGGCCGAGCACGACCTCCTTCATTTTGCGTCCACAGGCGAAACAGGGCTGGCCACCGCGGCCGTAGGCCAGCAACTCGTGACGGAAGTAGCCGGCCGTGCCATCTTCGCGGACGAAGTCGCGGAGCGTCGTGCCCCCGGCCTCGATCGCCTTCTGTAGGACCTCCTTCACGTGTTCAGCCAGGGCGCGATAACGCTTGCGGCTGATGNCGCCGGCGGGTCGGTCCGGGCGGATACCCGTCAGATACAGCGCTTCGTTCGCGTAGATGTTGCCGACGCCAACCACGATGTGGGCATCCATCAGAAACGGCTTCACCGCGAGCTTGCGACCCCGGGACCGCTCGAAGAGTACGTCACCGTCAAATGCATCCGACAACGGCTCGGGGCCAAGATTGACGAGCAGGTCGTGGTCCGAGGCGTCCCCGGGCACAAAGAACATTGAGCCAAACCGGCGCGGGTCGCGATACCGCAGAATCCCTCCGCCATCGAGTTCGAAGTCCACGTGATCGTGGTCACCGACAGCGGCATCGGGCGTCGCAATCCGCAGACTTCCGGACATGCCCAGGTGGACCATGATCGTTGCCGGTGCCCCCATCGAGCCATCGCCGCCCGCGGGTTCGGTCCGAAACAGCAGGTACTTCGCCCGCCGATCCACCTGGACGATCGTGCGCCCGGTCAGATCCTGACCGAACGAGTCAGCGATCGGCCAGCGCAAACGGGCGTCCCGTACGCGCACGGCTCGAATTGTCCGGCCTTCGACGTGCGGCGCCACACCGCGGCGGGTCGTCTCGACTTCCGGGAGCTCCGGCATGCGTTGTCTTCCTGAAGCGCACGCAGTCCCCGCCGCCGGGCACCTCGATCCGGTTCCGGGACGCCTGGACGCGTCGTGCGTGTGACATTCCAGCCGCAACGGACGGGAATCCGCTTGCGGCTACAATGTGCGTTTAGAGAGGCGCAATGATGACACGCATCCTCCTGGGCATCGATACCGGCGGCACGTTCACAGACTTCGTGATGCTGAGAGACGATGCGCTGCAGGTGCACAAAGTGCTCTCGACGCCCGCCGCACCAGAACAGGCAATCCTCCAGGGCCTCGAAGACCTCGGCCTGTCCGGGGCGCTCGCGAGCGGCAACTGTCAGATCGTCCACGGCACCACGGTTGCAACGAACGCCACGCTCGAGGGCAAAGGCGCCCGCACCGCCTACGTCACCAATCGGGGGCTGGGTGACGTGCTGCGGATCGGGCGGCAGACCCGCGAATCGCTCTACGATCTGACTCCACCGCTCAGGCATTCCCCGATCGATGCCGTCCCCGCGGTGGAGGTCGACGCACGGCTTGCCGCGGACGGGGAGGTGCTCGTGTCCCTGACGGATGACGCGATCGCGAACGTCATCGGGCAGCTGGAAACACTGGCCCCGGAAGCCGTTGCCATCAATCTGCTGTTTTCGTTTCTCGATGACCGCCACGAGCGGGCACTCGAGGCAGCACTGCCAGAGCGCTTTTTCGTCAGTCGCTCGTCGTTTGTACTTCCCGAGTATCGGGAGTACGAGCGCGGCGTCGCCACCTGGCTGAACGCCTGGCTCGGACCGCTCATGTCCCGCTACCTCGAATCCCTGCAGCACTCGGTTGCGCCAAGCACGCTGTCAGTCATGCAGTCGTCCGGGCTTTCGGTCAGCGCGGACCTCGCCGCGCGTCGGGCGGTGAACCTGCTGCTGTCCGGGCCGGTCGGCGGGCTGCGCGCGGCCCAGTTCGTCAGCGAGGACGAGCGCCTGATGACCTTCGACATGGGCGGCACCTCGACGGACGTCGCGCTGATCGACGGCGCGCTGACGCTCACGGGTGAATCGAGGATCGCCCAGTTCCCGGTCGCGGTACCGATGGCGGACATCCACACGATCGGCGCCGGCGGCGGATCCATCGCCTACGTCGATGCGGGCGGCGTCCTACACGTGGGTCCCGAGTCGTCCGGCGCGCGCCCCGGCCCGGCATGTTACGGACTCGGCGGCGCCTCGCCGACTGTGACGGATGCAAACCTGCAGCTTGGCAGACTCCGCGCCGACGCCTTCCTGGGCGGCACCATGCGGCTCGACGCTGAAGCCGCAGCACGGGCACTCGACGCGGTAGGCGCTCCGCTCGGGCTCTCCACCAACGAACTGGCAGAGGGCATTGTCCGGATCGCAAACGAACATATGACCCAGGCGCTGCGCGCCATCTCCATCGAGCGCGGCCATGACCCTCGGGAATTCACACTTGTCTGTTTTGGCGGCGCCGGCGGACTGCATGTCTGCGCACTCGCCGAGGCCCTCGACATCCCCAGGGCCATGCTGCCCAACCATGCCGGCGTCCTGTCGGCGCTCGGAATGCTCGTCACGCCGCCCGGCCGCGAGCTCTCGCACACCCTGGCGGCCAACGTCTCGTCGCTGCAACAGGACGACTTCGACGTGCGGTTCGCCCAGATGATCGACGGTGGTCTTGCGGAGCTCGAGGCCGAGGGCGTCCCGGCCGGGAAGGTCGCCATTACTCAAAGCGCGGACTGCCGCTACGCCGGCCAGTCATTTGCGCTGAACGTCCCCTGGACCGATCCGGACGGCATCGTCACGAGTTTCCATGCCGCCCACCAGCTTCGCTACGGGCACGCACTCGACAAACCGGTCGAAGTCCTGAATCTGCGGGTCAAGCTCGAAGGTCCGAAACCGGAAGTTGCGCTTGCCGGGGTCCCGCAAGAGGGCAGTCTCCTTCCCGCCAAGGCCGTGCTCTCGGGCTTCCCCGAACCGGTGCCCTGCTACCACCGGGAGACGCTGTTCGCCGGAGCGACGTTTCGGGGACCGGCGCTGCTTATCGAACACCACTCCACAGCGTTGATTCACGCGGGGTGGCAAGCCCGGATCGATGCGATTGGCAACGTGATGCTACACAGAGAACCTGCGCCGCCGGACACCCCGTCGGCCGCTTAGTCACTGTGTCCCGGGTCCAGATACAGTACGTTCCCCTCGGAGTCCTCAGAGAGCGCGAGCGTGCCACCCCAGGGTTGCCGGGTTGGCGCCATTGTGAAGTTGACCCCTTTCGCGCGCCACGCCGCATAGACCGCGTCGATGTCTTCGACCACGAGTCCAACGCCCGTGAATCGGCCAGCCTGCGCGTCGGCGCCTTCCCTTGCGAGGGAGAAAGCGGCACCCCGCGTGCCGAAGGACGCGTAACCGTGGTCAGCGTCCGCAAAGTGAAGCGGTAACCCGAGCGTGTCCCGGTAGAACGCGACCGCCCGCTCGAAGTCCTTCACGAACACGTTGACGTAGCCAACCCTCACTTCCATCCCGTACTCCCACGGTCCGCTCTGCGATCAACGGCTCTGGCGTACTCTCGGCACAACCCGTTCCTGCGGCCCCGTGCTCCACAGAACTGCGCCGGGTCCGAAAACAAAAACGCCGGCCCGTGGGTCACCACGAGCCGGCGTTTGTACTCTCCTATGCTTTCTTATGCTCTCTTGTACGCATGCGTGCATGCATCCCCGCACGACCGCGACGGCCGGTCGGGGCGCCACGGGATCTATTTGATCTTGGACTCTTTGTAGATCACGTGCTTGCGGATGACGGGGTCAAACTTCCTGACCTCCATCTTGTCCGGCATGGTGCGCTTGTTCTTGTCGGTGGTGTAGTAGTGGCCCGTCCCAGCGGACGAAACGAGTTTGATCTTCTCACGCATTGCTCTGTTTCCTGACCGTGACCTTTAACTGAGATTACCCGGATTCCTGCCAAATTCCAGAACAGGCCTCCGCGACGCCTTGCTCAGGCGCTCGGTGCTCCGGCGCCTGACCTCAGACGTTTGACCTCTGACCTCAGACCTCAGACCTCAGACCTTCTGGCCGGAGGCCCGCAGGTCACTCACCACCTGGTCGATGCCTTTCTTGTCAATGATTCGCATGCCTTTCGCAGACACCCGAAGCTTTACGAACCGCTGCTCGCTCTCGAGCCAGAAGCGATGGTCGTGCACGTTCGGCTGGAAACGGCGCTTGGTCTTGTTATTGGCGTGCGACACGTTGTTCCCCGAAACGGGGCGTTTGCCGGTGACCTGACAGACTTTGGACATCGTTCTCAATCGACCTGAATTGGCGAGCCGAGCGTTATACCAGAAAAGGCCGAGCAGGGGAACGACAACACCCGCCCCTCCGGATTGCCGGGACAACCGCCTGGCGCCCGGACCAATGTATCCGGCTCATCGGTCGGCCCACAACATCCCCCGCTCCGCGAGGGAAACAATCTCCGCATCACCCACGACGAGATGATCGAGCACCCTGACGTCCACCAGCCCCAGCGCCTGCTGCAGGCGCACGGTAATGCGTTGATCCGCCAGACTCGGCTCGGCCACCCCCGACGGGTGATTGTCCGCGAGGATGACCGCTGCCGCATTCAGCCCCAGTGCCCGTTTCACGACCTCACGCGGATAGACGCGCCGTCGATCGTGCCGTAAAACAGCTCCTCGTAGGCCAGCAGGCGGTGCTGATTGTCGAGGAAGATACCCGCAAACACCTCACGCTCATACCGCGCCAGGCGAGCCCGGACGTAGCGCCTCGCATCTCCCGGGTCGGCCACCGAATAACCCCGGCGCACACCCTCCGACCAGTACCGGTCAGCCAGTTCGACCGCCCCGATCAGCCCCTCACGCAGCGCAAGCGGAAGCTCCCGGGCGTCGCTCCCTCCATCCAGCCTGAGCCCGTCGATCAGGCTGCGGAGGCCACCCGAGCGATCGAGCCAGATGCGCGCCCGGTCGCGGTCAACGCGGGTACCGAAGGCGAGCCGCGCGACGAGTTCGCAATCGCTCCAGTCCGACGGCCGCCGCCGACCCGGCACGGGACTACCAGACACCACGCACCACCTTCCCGCCCGGGTTCCTCTGCATTGCCCTTTCTCCTCCTGGCCTGATCCGCCGGACGTCCGGCGCTCGTCCCCATCTGCACGACCGGGGCCTCACACATCCGGCTCGCGGGGCCGGCGGCGAGATGCCCGAGCCACCGGCAGAGCCCTCTGCCGTGCCGAAGTGCTGTGCTAATGTTCCCGCCACGTCCGAAAACCACGGTACATCGGCGCTTCAGAACGCGCTGTAGGGCCCTTCCCGCAGCTGACGTAAGACAATCGCCCGCATTATCTGAGGACATTCCGCGAACCATGACCAGGCTTACGAACAAGCGCATCCTTCTCGGCGTCACCGGGGGAATTGCCGCGTACAAGAGCGCGGAGCTCATCCGGCGCATGCAGGACGAAGGCGCGGACGTCCGTGTCGTGATGACCGCGGCGGCACAGGAATTCATCACGCCGCTGACGTTGCAGGCGCTCTCCGGCCACCCCGTCGCGACGACGCTGCTCGACGCGGAGACAGAGTCCGTCATGGGCCACATCGAACTGGCCCGCTGGGCAGATCTGATCCTGATCGCGCCGGCCAGCGCCGATTTCATCGCGCGGATTGCCGGCGGACAGGGCGACGATCTCCTCACGACCCTGTGCCTCGCGGCGGACGGGGCAATGGCGATCGCTCCCGCCATGAATCAGGCGATGTGGCGCAACCCGGCAACGGCGCGCAACGTCGTCTATATTCGCACCAAGGGTTTTCTGATCTTCGGCCCCGACGAAGGACTCCAGGCGTGCGGCGAAGTCGGTCCGGGACGTCTGCTGGACATCGAGGGGCTCGTTGACGCGGTGGCCGGCGTCTTTCCCTCACAGGCGCTCCGGGGCCGTCATGTCGTCATCACCGCCGGCCCTACCCGGGAAGCGATCGATCCCGTACGGTTCATCAGCAATCACAGCTCCGGCAAGCAGGGCTATGCGCTTGCCTCGGCAGCGCGCGATGCCGAGGCACGGGTCACGCTGATCAGCGGTCCGACGCAGCTCGAAGCCCCCGATCGCGTGACCCGCATCGATGTGATCAGCGCCGACGACATGTATCACGCCGCCATCGCTGCCATCGACGACTGCGACATCTTCATTGGCGTCGCCGCGGTCGCGGACTACAAACCGGTTCTGCCGGCCGATCAGAAGATCAAGAAGTCCGATGCGCCGAGCAACCGGTCCATAACCATCGAACTAATCGAAAACTCGGACATCATCGCCGCGGTTGCAGGCCATCCGGAACGGCCCTACACGGTGGGCTTCGCCGCAGAAACCCAGGACGTCGTGCAATACGCGCGCGGCAAACTCGACAAGAAGAACCTCGACATGATCGTGGCGAACGATGTGTCCGGGTCGGATCGGGGCTTCAACAGCGAAAACAACCAGACCACCGTCCTGTATCGCGCCGGAATCGACGTGCGCGAGGAAGCGCTGCCGCTCATGTCGAAAGGCAACGTGGCGCGGCGGATCATCGAACTCATTGTAGAGCAGACCGGCGCCACGCAGATGGCGGCACTGTCGGAAGCATCGTCGTGAGCGCGCTCCGATGAAGCTTCAGGTCAAAGTCCTAAGTCCGCTGATCGGGGACACGATCCCCATGCCGACGTACGCCACGTCCGGCTCGGCGGGGCTGGATCTGCGGGCCGCGACGGAAGCCGCGATCACGCTCGAACCGGGTGACACGACGTTGCTGCCCACCGGACTCGCGATCTACATCGCCGATCCCGCCTATGCCGCGCTGATCCTCCCCCGCTCCGGCCTCGGTCACAAACATGGCATCGTGCTCGGCAACCTCGTCGGGCTGATCGATTCGGACTACCAGGGCGAGTTGATGGTGTCCTGCTGGAACCGCGGCGGCACCTCGTTCACGATCGAGCCGGGCGAGCGCGTCGCGCAACTCATCCTGGTACCGGTCGTCCAGGCCGAGTTCGACCTCGTCGAGTCGTTTGACGAGTCCAGCCGCGGAACCGGCGGGTTCGGATCGTCCGGGCGCACCTGACGAAAGAGATCCGGTCCGTCAGCCGTTCGCAGCGGCGAATACCCGCCATTAGCGCCAGAACTGACGTGTCAGCCTCCGTCTGAACCTTTTTTGGGGACACCGCGTCCCGGAGACCGAACAACCTTGGCGCAACCCGCATCCAACGACCTGCTTACGTTTGGCCTGGTGCCCCTCGGTGCGATCGTCGGCGCCGGTATCGTCGCCGCCGTGCTCTCGATCTTCATCGTCACGGGCAGCGCAAAAGACGGTCACCACGCGGCGTTGGCAAACAACCAGGCTGACGTCTTTGCCGGGCATGTGGAAGGTCAACTGGCGCAGGTTCAGAGCCAACTGACGAGCATCAGTTCCACGATCCGGCTCAGCCAGGTCCTGGGATCGGGAGACCCGAGCCTCATCTCGCTGGAGGAATCGGCCCTCACTCAGATGGTCCCGAACGCCGTCCGCGTCAGATTGTTCCCGACAGGGTCGGCGCGCGTCGAGCGGAACACGATCCCGCCGTTTTCCTTTCCGTCACTTGACCTCGTCACGCGAGCGGAGAACGGTGAGCCGCTCACGCCGGAGGCCCTCGAAGCGAGCGGCCGCTGGCTGCTGACCATTGCCACCCCCGTCCGCGCCCCGTCCAGCTCGATCGTGAACGGCGCGCTTTTCGTCTATCTGGACATGCGGGCCATCAGCGCGGGCCTCCCCCAGGAAGTCGACAGCCGCGCGTCGATCGTACAGACGTTCCCGGGTGGCGCACCGTCCGACATCTTCATTACCGGCAGCGGTGCCCCCGGGGACGCCCCTGTCTACAGCAGGAAGCTGTCATCTGAAATCTGGGAAATCCGCTACCAGCCTTCCGATTCGATCGCCAGTGCAGAGGTGATCAGCCCGATCGCCGGCCTTGTTCCGGTCATTGCGGCGCTGCTGATCGCCCTTGGCGGCGGAGCGTTCGGCATGCTGCACGCCGTCGGGACGGTCCGCGCCGACGCCGACTGGCTGTCCACCCAGGTCGAGCAGCTCTCGACCGGCACGTTCAAGGCCTCGACGGCCTACAAACTGGCACCGTTCAAGGGCCTCGAAGACGACGTCGTGAGACTGCACGCAACGTCGACGCCCTTGCCCGCAATCGCCTCGCCCGACGACGAGCCGGCCCCACTGGCATTGGAGGAGGACGCGACCCTACCGCCGCTGAGCGCGGCTGACGCCAAGCCCGCGCCCGTCGACGCTTCGGCAAGCTCGCCCGGTCTCGAGATCGAGGACATCGACGAGGACGTCATCCACGCAATTGGTCAGGCAATCGGCTCGGAGGCGATTGCCCGCGGCGAGGAAACGATTCTCGTGGGCGCCGATGGTCGCGTGTCCAGCCCGGCGGTCTCGGAGGCGCTGATCCGCGGCTTGTCCAGGACCGGCTGCGATGTCGTGAACCTTGGCACGGTCTCCGCTCCGGTCCTCTACTTCGCCACACACAATTCGGAGGCAAATTCCGGCGTGATGGTGACGGGCGCGCAGAGTCCGGTCGATGTGAACGGCTTCAAGGTTGTGCTGGCCGGAGACGCCCTGACAGACACCGATATCGAAAGGCTTTACCAGCGTGTACTCGATGACGACTTCGCTTCCGGGCAGGGCACTGTCAGCGAAGCGGACGTGCTCATGGACTATGTAGATGCGGTTGCGGATGACGTGCTGGTCGCACAGCCGCTCAAGGTTGTCGTCGACTGTGGTCACGGCACCGGTGGTCTCATCGCAGAAGAGCTCTACAACAACCTCGGCTGCGAGACACTCACCCTCTATGACGAAGTCGACGGCGACTTCCCCGAACGCGCACCGGAGCCATTCGACGAGGCGAATCTCGCGGCACTGGCCGACGCGGTGCGTCAGGAAGAAGCCGATCTCGGGCTCGCCCTCGGCGCCGACGCTGACCGCGTCATCGCAGTCACGGCGGATGGCTCGATCGTCTGGCCCGACCAACTGCTGATGCTGTTCGCCAGGGATGTCGTGGTACGCAACCCCGGCTCCGACGTTGTATACGACGTGCGCTGTACACGGCACCTCAGCAGTGTCGTTAGCGGCGTCGGTGGCCGACCCATCGTCAGCCGCTGCGGGCACACCTTCATCAAGCAAAAAATGCGCGAAACGGACGCGGTACTGGGCGGTGAAGCAACCGGTCAGATCAGCTTCAGCGAGCGCTGGTTCGGGTTCGAGGACGGGCTCTACGCCGGCGCACGGCTGCTCGAGATCGTTGGCTCCCAGTCCGAACCCTTCGACGCGCTCGTCGCGACCGTTCCGTTCAGGGTTATCACTCCCCAGATTCAGGTATCTGTCAATGAGGACGCCAAGTTCGGGTTGGTGGAACGCCTCGAGGCGCTCTCCGACTTCGGCGACGGATCTGTCAGCGTCATCGACGGGCTGCGGGTCGACTACCCGGACGGCTTCGGGATTGTGCGCGCATCGAACAGCGGACCGTTCCTCGAGCTGCGTTTAGAAGGGGATGATGACGACACTGTCAGTCAGATCCAGGACGCATTCCGCGAGCAACTCGCCGGCGTCGACGAGCGTCTCAACTTCTGAGCGTACCCCGATCGAGCCACGCAGGATGAACGGGCATTTGCCTGCTCCGCCCGTTTGCGCCGACAATCGCCACCGCCAGGTGAATCAGGACAGGAACCCCCCGTGACGATAGACCGCACCACGGCCATGAGAATCGCCGACGTCCTGAACGAGGCGTTGCCGTACATCCAGCGTTTCCAGCATCGCACGATCGTCGTCAAGTACGGCGGGAACGCGATGATCGATGAAGCCCTCAAGCGGGACTTCGCACGCGATATCGTCCTGATGCGACTGGTCGGGATGAATCCCGTGGTCGTGCACGGCGGCGGACCGCAAATTGGCAGACTGCTGAAGGAACTGCGGATCGAATCCGAATTCGTTGACGGCATGCGCGTCACCGACAGCAAGACCATGGACGTCGTCCAGATGGTACTGGGGGGCCTCGTCAACCAGGAGATCGTCTCACTGATCAATGAAGCGGGAGGGCAGGCGGTCGGGATTACCGGGAAGGACGGCGGACTGATCCGCGCCCGCAAGATGACGATCGAACGGGCTTCGCCCGAGACCCAGCAGCCCGAAATCATCGACATTGGACACGTCGGGGAAGTGACCCGCATCAACCGCGGCGTTGTGGACCTGCTGAGCGACGGAGGCGTCATTCCGGTGATTGCCCCCATCGGCACCGGCGATGACAACGAGACGTACAACATCAACGCGGATCTGGTCGCCGGGAAGGTCGCGGAGGCGCTGAACGCCGAAAAGCTCATCCTGCTGACCGACGTCGAGGGCGTGCAGGACGGCGCCGGCAACGTTCTGACCGGCCTGACCGCGCCCGAGGTCGACAGGCTCATCGAAGACGGCACGATCCAGGGCGGCATGCTGCCGAAGATCGGTTGCGCGCTCTCGGCGGTCAACAACGGCGTCACCTCCGCGCACATCATCGATGGTCGGGTCGCGCACGCTGTGCTTCTGGAAGTCCTGACCGACGAAGGAGTCGGGACGCTGATTACATCGTCCGCGTCCCCGGCCGAAACAGCGGCTGCAACCTCCCAAGAGTCCTAGAGTCCAATGCCTGACGACGGCACACCAAAACCCTCGCGCAAAGAGCAGATACTCCAGGCGCTGGCGACCATGCTGGAGCAAAGTCCCGGTGGCCGGATCACAACCGCGCGGCTCGCGGCCCAGGTGGGCGTCTCGGAAGCGGCGCTGTACCGGCATTTCCCGAGCAAGGCCCGTATGTTCGAGGGCCTCATCGAGTTCATCGAAGAGACCGTCTTCACCCGCATCACGCGGATACTCCGCGAGGAACCGGCCGTCGATCTGAGGTGCGAGGCGACCCTCCGCCTGCTCCTGACCTTCGCGGAACGCAACCCCGGGATCAGCCGGATCCTGACGGGGGATCCGCTGGTTGGCGAGACCGAGCGCCTGCGGGTCCGCAACGCACAGTTCTTCGAACGGCTGGAAACCCAGCTCAAGCAGATTCTGCGCGAGGGGGAGTTTTCGGGGATCGGCATCCGCGGGGACGTGGCGATAGCCGCCAACCTTCTGCTGTCAGTCGCCGAAGGCCGCATTCATCAGTTCGTGCGCAGCGATTTCGAACGTTCACCGGCCGTCGGATGGCCCGAGCAGTGGGCGTTGCTGCGCACGGCCCTGTTCCGAGGGGCCCTTCCCGCCTAGGGCTGGCCGGTCGCGTCAGCTCAGAGCATCCGCAGTTCGCGAACACGCTGCAGATCCCTCGCAAACTGCTGGCGCAGCCGTTCGGCCTCGTCCAGCTTCTGCTGAATCTCTGCTTCGTACTGACGGATGCGGTTCTCGACGCTGCGAATGCGCTCGGGATGCTGGCGGGTCACCGCGCCACCCGCCCGTTCCGTATCCGCCGCGGATTCCTCGAGGTTGCGCTTTCACGCGCGCCAGATTGCTGCGTGACGTGTTGATGAACCCATCGATGCTGGCGAGTTTGGTATCCCGGGCGCGCGTCACGTCTTCGGGCGCACCGTAAAGCCGCGAGCAGGATCTTCTGCGAGGCGCTGGTCGCGGTCGCGGATCTCTGCATCGGTCAGGGCACGCTCGACCACCTCGAGGACCCGGCCGTCCAGACTGAGGATGGTATAGCCGTTCTTGACGTATCGCGCCGGGACGTGGCTGTCGAGCACGGTCACGCCATCTTCATTGGTGTACTTGTACAGCTCAGCCTGGGCCGCAACTGGCATCAGGAGCAAACAGCCGACAAGGAGACAGAGACACCATGCGTCTTCCAGACAACGGGTTTGCGACCGCAGCGCGCTGACGCGCGGATGGCGCCAGCTCAGCCGGTAGCACCTCAGCCGGCAGCGCCATAACGCGCTCTGTAGTCCGATATAGACCGCAGTTCAGCCGCATAATTTCCGTCATTCTCCANGTAAGCAACGACGTCCGACANGCCAATCACGCTCGCCACCCTGAGATTATNGGCCGCTTCNAGCTCCGCGATGGCCGATCGATCACCTTCCTNACCACGTTCTTCCCTGTCGATCGCGACCACCACGCCGGCAGCCGTGGCGCCCGACGCTTCAATCAGCTGCAGCACCTCGCGAATGGCGGTGCCGGCTGTGATGATGTCTTCGACGATCAGGACCCGTCCCGTGAGCGGCGCGCCGACCAGCACGCCACCCTCGCCGTGGTCCTTCGCTTCCTTGCGGTTGAAACAATAGGGTACGTCGATCCCGCGGTCCCTGAAAAGAGCAACCGCCGTGGCGCTGACGAGCGGTATGCCTTTGTAGGCGGGCCCCAGCATCACGTCGAATTCTATCCCCGAGTCAACGATCGCCGCCGCATAACAGCTCGCGAGCTGCGAGAGGGTCGCGCCGCCGGAGAAGCGCCCGGCGTTGAAGAAGTAAGGACTCACTCTCCCGCTCTTCAGCGTAAACTCGCCGAATCCGAGAATACCCCCGGCTATTGACAGCTCGAGCAACTGACGCTTGTAGTCTTCCATCTCAGCGTCCCACGGCCTCTTTCTGTGCCGCAATGAGAGTATCGATGCCGCCCGCCGCGAGGGCCAGCATCTGGTCGAGCTCAGCGCCACTGAAGGGGGCCCCTTCGGCGGTCCCCTGGACTTCGATGAACCCGCCATGCTCCGTGCGAACGACATTCATGTCCGTTTCGGCCGCCGAGTCCTCGACGTACTCGAGATCCAGCACCGGCGTCCCATCAACGATCCCAACTGACACCGACGCCACGAACTGGGCAAACGCATCGGTCAGGCCGTTGACGGCCAGCGCGTCGTAGAGGGCAATGCAGGCACCCGTGATCGATGCCGTTCGCGTGCCACCGTCCGCCTGAATCACGTCACAGTCCAGCCGGACCGTATTCTCCCCAAGCTTGTCGAAATCGACCGCGGCCCGGAGCGAACGCCCGATCAGGCGCTGAATCTCGACCGTTCGGCCACCCTGCTTGCCCCGGGCCGCTTCGCGGTCCATCCGGGTGTGAGTCGAGCGCGGCAGCATGCCGTACTCGGCGGTCACCCAGCCGGTTCCCTTGCCGCGCAGGAAACCGGGTACGCCGGGCTCAAACGACGCGGTGCAGATGACGCGCGTGTCGCCGAAGCCAATCAGCACGGACCCTTCCGCATGTTTCGTGAAGCCCCGGTCGAGCGTGAGGGGGCGAAGCGCGTCCGCGGCGCGGTCTTGTGGGCGGGGCATCTGGATTCTCCACGGTAAGGGTTTTCCGCCAGGGCGGTGTCGCGGGTCGGCCGCAGGGCGCATGACCGGGGCCCGCGGCGCATTATACGGGCCTGACACGAACCAGGTCGCGAGTGAGTGGCGCAAGGCTCCCGGCGAGGCTGGCCGACTTTCCCGCACGGCGGCAACCGGCTTAAGATGCGGCGTCCGGTTCCGGCACCCAATCCATGACCACACGCTCCATGACAGGATTCGCCCGAGTCGAAGGGGCCAGTGACGCCGGGCGGCTCACGGTCGAGGTTCGATCCGTCAACCACCGTTACCTCGAACCGACGTTGCGTCTGCCGGACAGGCTCCGCGCGTTCGAAACCGACCTGCGGGGTCAGCTCAAGCAGCGACTGCAGCGCGGCAAGGTGGACTGTTACCTGCGTCTCGAAGAGACTTCATCCAGCGTTGGATTCAGCGTCAATGACGCCGCCGTCACTGCGCTTGCCGGAGCGATCGACAAGGTGCGTGGCGCGGTTCCGGACGCGGCGCCTGCCAACCCGATCGACATCCTCCGCTGGCCCGGCCTGCTCGATACACCCGTCGCGGACGAGGAAGCGCTCCAGCGCGACGTCAACGCGACGTTCGCGAAGGCACTCGACGGTCTGATCGCAACCCGTGAATCCGAAGGTGCAACCCTGGAGGGCTACGTCCTCGAACGCCTGACCGTGGTCGAGGCGATTGTCGCCGAGGGTCGGGCAATTGCCGGGCAGATTGCCGAACGCCTCCGGGAGCGCCTGCGCCAGCGCCTGGCCAAGCTCCAGGTCGACAATCTCGATGAAGGCCGGCTCGAGCAGGAGGTCGCCGTACTGGCGCAGAAGGCCGACGTCGACGAGGAACTCGATCGCCTCACAACCCACATTGATGAGATACGCACCACCTTCCGGGACTCGGGTAAAGGTGCCATCGGGCGGCGGCTGGACTTCCTGATGCAGGAACTGAACCGCGAGGCGAACACGCTCGCCGCCAAGGCGACCCAGACCGAGACCACCCTGCAGGCGGTGGAACTGAAACTGCTCGTCGAGCAGATGCGCGAACAAATCCAGAACATCGAGTGACACTGCCCCGCGCAATGACGCACCGCCTGTTCATCGTCTCCGCCCCGTCGGGTGCCGGCAAGACCAGCCTCGTGAAGGCGCTCGTCGATGGAACCGCCTCCATCGGCGCGGTCGTGTCGCACACCACGCGCGCCCAGCGCCCCAAGGAAACCGACGGTGTGAACTACCACTTCACCAACCGCGAGACCTTCGAGGCGATGGTCGCGGACGACGGCTTCGTGGAGTACGCGGAGGTGTTCGGAAACCTGTACGGAACCAGTCACGCCGCGGTGGAGGCGGTCGTCGCGGGGGGCCGCAACGCCGTGCTGGAAATCGACTGGCAGGGCGCGTCGCAAGTGCGCAGCCGCCATCCGGAGGCGCGCAGCATCTTCATCCTGCCGCCATCCCGCGCGGAACTCCGCAGGCGGCTGACCGACCGCGGACAGGATGACGAATCCACCATCGAACGCCGCATGGGGGACGCCCGCTCGGAGATGTCCCACTACGACGAGTATGACTTCATCCTCGTCAACGACGACTTCAGCGACGCGCTCGCCAATCTCGCCGCGATCGTCGCAGGTGAGGGTGACCGGTTCGCGCGGGCGTCCTGCGCTGACGCGTTGCGCCCACTCGTGGACGACCTGCTGGCCCCCTGAGCGTCCGAATCGGGCTCACGGGTGGGCAAATTTCGCGCCAATCGTCGCAAAACTGAGAAATTTCCAGCAGAATCAGTCTTGTAACGCGCACGGAACCCGCTAGACTACGCGGTTTTGTTCAGAGGAGTGGCGACATGGCACGAGTGACCGTTGAAGATTGTCTCGAAAACGTCGATAACCGGTTCGAGCTGGTCATGGTAGGCAGCAAGCGCGCCCGTCAGATCGCCACTGAAGGCAAGGAGCCGCTCGTTCCCGTCGAGAACGACAAGCCCACCGTGATCGCGCTGCGCGAGATTGCCGAAGGCCTCATCGGCCCGGACATACTCAACGCACCGACGCCAGAGGAAGTTGAGGCCATCAGCCTCGAAGGACAGGACACGTTTGCACCGCTCGATCCCGGATTCTGAGCCCAGCGTTCGGGCCCTGCCCGAACACCCTGACCACCATGGCGCCCTGCCATGGTGAGCTTCACGTCACTCGAATCCGACCTGCGATCCTATCTCGATCAGCCCAAGATCGAGGCAGTCAACAAAGCCTTCTGTTTCGCCGCCAATGCCCACACCGGGCAGACCCGCAAGTCCGGCGAGCCCTACATTTCGCATCCGCTGGCGGTCGCCAGGATTCTCGCCCAGATGCACATGGACCATCAGTGCCTGATGGCGGCGCTGCTGCACGACGTCATCGAAGACACCGGCGTCCCCAAACACACGCTTGGCAAAGAGTTCAGCCCTGACGTTGCCGAGCTGGTGGACGGCGTCTCCAAGCTCAGCAACATCTTCGAGACACGCGCCGAGGCACAGGCGGAAAACTTCCAGAAGATGACCCTCGCCATGGCGAAGGACATCCGGGTGATCCTGGTGAAGCTCGCTGACCGGCTGCACAACATGCGGACGCTCGACGCCCTGTCTCCCGAGAAGCGCCGGCGCATCGCCAGGGAGACGCTCGAAATCTACGCCCCGATCGCCAACCGGCTGGGGATGAACAACATCCGCGTCGAGTTCGAGGAACTGGGCTTCAGGGCACTGCACCCGCTGAGATCGAGCATGATCGAGAAGGCGGTGAAGAAGCAGCGCGGCAATCGTCGGGAGATGGTCAACCAGTTGCTCGAAACGCTGGAGGAGGTCCTCGCCCGCGAAGGAATCGAATCGGACGTCGTTGGCCGCGAGAAACACCTCTACAGCATCTACGAAAAGATGCGGTCGAAGAGTCGCTCGTTCGACGAGATAATGGATGTCTACGCGTACCGGATCATCGTCGACTCGGTCGACACCTGTTACCGGACCCTCGGCGTGGTGCACAACCTCTACAAGCCGGTCGTCGGGCGCTTCAAGGACTACATCGCCATCCCGAAGGCCAACGGCTACCAGTCGCTGCACACCTCCCTACTCGGCAGTCACGGCGTCCCGATCGAGATTCAGATCCGGACGCGCGAGATGAACGCGGTGGCCGACAACGGTATCGCGGGGCACTGGCTGTACAAGTCGAACGAAGACTCGGCTGCCGGCAGCCACACGCGCGCACGCGCCTGGGTCAAGGGTCTGCTCGACATCCAGCAAAGCGCCGGTAGCTCGATGGAGTTCATCGAGCACGTCAAGACCGATCTCTTTCCCGAGGAGGTCTACGTGTTCACGCCGACGGGGGAGATCCTGGACCTGCCGCAGGCGTCAACCCCGGTGGACTTCGCCTACTCGGTCCACACCGACATCGGCAACACCTGTGTCGCCTGCCGCATCGACCGCCGACTCGCGCCGCTCTCCACAGCGCTCGAGTCGGGCCAGACCGTCGAGATCATCACGGCGCCCGGCGCGCAGCCCAATCCCGCGTGGCTGTCTTTCGTCGTCACCGGCAAGGCCCGCACGAGCATCCGGCACGCACTGCGCAATCAGCAACGCTCAGAGTCAATCACCCTCGGCGAACGCCTGCTCGAACGCACGCTGCAGTCGATGGACTCATCGCTCGATCAGTTGGAGACGGACAACGTTGCGACCGCGCTCACCGAAGGCAAGTTCGAGAGCATGGACGACCTGCTCGAAGCCGTGGGGCTCGGCAATCAGATGTCCTACGTGGTCGCCCGACGCCTGCTCGGCGCCGAAGGCGTGGATGACGATGAAGACACCGATCAGCCGCTTGCCATCAAAGGCACCGATGGCGTCGTCGTCACGTACGCACGCTGCTGCCGGCCGTTGCCCGGGGACCCGATCCTCGGGCATATCAGCGCCGGTCGCGGAATCGTCGTTCACGCGGAGGGCTGCAAGAACATGGCATCCCTGCTCCACAAACACGAAGAGACGATGCCCGTCGCCTGGGCGACAAACATCGACCAGGTATTCCCGGTCGAGTTGCGGGTGGAGCTTGCGCACGACAAGAACGTGATCGCCGTCCTCGCATCGACAATCACCAATGCCGAAGGCACGATCGACCGGATCAGCATGGACGAGAAGGGCGCACAGCTCTCGATCGTCAACATCACCCTCGGCGTGCGTGACCGGGTCCACCTGGCGCACGTCATCCGCCGCTTGCGGACCATCAAGGGCGCAGAGAAGATCGAACGCTTCAGGTCCTGAGATGGCGGGCGCCCTTGCTGGCGATGCCCCATGTCAATGCAATGCGCCGGCATCCGGGTTGGTAGACTGGGCATGGTCACGCGGAAGCCGATGTGCCGGAAGCCTCGCTCGCAAACGAACCTCTGACGCGCCTCTCCGGGGTGGGGCCCTCGCTCGCCCAGAAACTCGAGCGCATCGGGCTCGCGTCGCTGCAGGATCTCCTCTTCCACCTGCCAGCTCGCTACGAAGACCGCACGCGGGTGACGACCATCGGCGAAGTACGGCTCGGTCAGAACGTCGTGCTCGAAGGGCGGGTCATCTCGACCGACGTGACCTTCGGCCGCCGTCGCTCGCTGCAGTGCGTGATCAAGGACGAGACGGGGCTGATCGCCCTGCGCTTTTTTCATTTCTCGAAGGCCCAGCAGAACAACCTGACGGACGGGAGCCTGATCCGATGCTACGGCGAGGTGCGTCGCGGCAAGTCCGGCTATGAGCTCTACCATCCGGAGTACAACCACGTGCAGCCGGGCGAGCATCTGGATGAGACGCTGACGCCGATCTACCCTGCCACCGAAGGCGTCACCCAGGCGCGCATCCGCAAGCTCGTGGAGCAGGCACTCAGCCTCATGGAAGGCGGCGCGCTGCTGGACGAACTGCTCCCGCGTGATGTGCGATCCGGCCTCAGCGAGCTGCAGTCGGCCATCGCGACGGTACACCGACCGCCACCCTACACAGACCTCGAACTCATGCTCGAAGGGCGACACCCCGCACAGCAGCGGCTCGCCTTCGAGGAGCTGATGGCACACTTCCTGTCGATGCGTCTCGTGCGCGAGCAGATCCGTCAGTTCGACGCACCGCGGTTCGGTCCCGCCGGCAAGCTGTGCGATGAACTCGAACAATGCTTCGGCTTTGCGATGACCGGTGCGCAACGCCGGGTCGTCGGCGAGATTCAGCGTAACGTCACGGAGGACAGGCCGATGCTTCGCCTGCTGCAGGGCGATGTCGGCTCGGGCAAGACGGCCGTCGCTGCAATGGCCGCAGCGCACGCCCTCGAAAATCAAACTCAAACCGCAATCATGGCACCGACGGAGATTCTGGCCGAACAGCACTTCATCAACTTCAGTACGTGGTTTGCGCGGCTCGGCGTCACGGTCGCCTGGCTCTCGGGCAAGGTCAAAGGCAAAGCGCGCACCGAACAGCTCGGCAACATCGCGTCCGGCGCCGCCGGGATCGTCATCGGCACCCACGCGCTCTTTCAGGCGGACGTCACCTTTCGCAATCTTGGTCTTGTCATCATCGATGAGCAGCATCGGTTCGGGGTTGAGCAACGTCTCGCGCTTCGGGAAAAGGGCCGCCAGGACGAAGCGGGCCGCGCAACCTATCCGCATCAGCTGGTCATGACCGCCACACCTATCCCACGCACGCTCACCATGAGCATGTACGCCGACATGGACGTTTCCGTCATCGACGAGTTGCCGCCGGGGCGAACGCCGGTGACGACGAGCGTCATCCCGGACACGCGACGCGGCGACGTCGTCGCTCGGGTGCGGGACGCCTGTCTGAGCGGGGTGCAGGCCTACTGGGTCTGCACACTGATCGATGAGTCGGAACAACTGCAGGCGCAGGCCGCCGAAGGAACGGCCGCTGCCCTCACGGAAGCGTTGCCGGATGTGAAAGTCGGGCTCATCCACGGCCGACAGACCCCGCCCGAAAAGCAGCAGGTCATGGATCAGTTCAAGGCCGGCTCACTGCAACTCCTCGTCGCGACGACAGTGATCGAAGTCGGCGTCGACGTACAGAACGCCAGTCTCATGATCATCGAAAATCCGGAACGGTTGGGTCTCGCGCAGCTGCACCAACTCCGAGGACGCGTAGGGCGCGGGCAAACCGCAAGCCACTGCCTGCTCATGTATCACCCGCCACTCGGCGAGGTGAGCAAAGAACGACTCAACGTCATCCGGCAGTCGGCCGATGGCTTTGTCATCGCCGAGCAGGACCTGCGGATCCGCGGCCCGGGCGAACTGCTCGGCGCCAGGCAGGCAGGCAGCGTGAACTTCCGCGTGGCCGACATCGTTCGGGACCGCGAGTTGCTACCCGATGTGCGAACGACCAGCCTCGAGCTGCTGCGGACCCAACGCGCCCTGGCGACGGCGCTCGTGAGGCGCTGGCTCGCCCGACCAACTGACTACGGCCAGGCCTGATGCCCTGCCTCGCCGGCCGGCTTGACGGCCCATTCCCGACGCTGGATGCTGCCACCACGTTTCAGGTCAGGCCGACACCCCATGGCCCGTTCTCACCCCGGCGTCTCCGTGCGTAAAGCGCAATACGGCAAAGGGCTCTTCGCGACGCGCAGATTCCGCAAAGGCCAGCAGATCGGTGAAATTTCCGGCCGCATCATCCACGATCCCGACTACGGCTCGGACTACTGCATTGAGATGGGCCCGGGCGGCTCAATGGAACCGTCGGCGCCATGGCGCTATCTCAATCACGCGTGCGAGCCGAACTGCCAGCTCTTCTCACTGCACGACGACGATGACTGCCCACCCGAAGACCGCACCATCGTCCTCGAAGCCATCCGCAACGTGCAGCCTGACGCTCAGCTCACGATCGACTACGAATGGTCGGCCGAGAACGCGATTCCCTGCGGCTGTGGCGGCCCGAATTGTCGGGGTTGGGTTGTTGCCGCGGATGAGCTGCATCTGATCGAACCCTGACGTCCCACGGCCCAATTGGTACGACGTGCCATGCAAAGGCCATCGCGTGGGCTGTGCCAAAGGACGTGCCCACGACGATGGGCTCATCATCATCTTCAGCGCCAGGGCGAGGCAGACACGCGTGCAGCCCGCGGTGGCTTACCAGGTATCGATATACGGCCGCTTCTTCGTATCGCGCGGCGCGGGCGGGCGCATGGCACGCAGAATGCCGCCGATCCAGGTCCGCGACTCCGCCGGGGCGATCACCTGATCGATCCCGAACGTCGTCGCTGTATTGAGCGCGTTACCCCGCTCATACGCTTCCGCCACCAGGCGCTCGTACTCGGCCGTCCGCTCCGCGGGGTCCTCGATCGCTTCGAGTTCCTTGCGGAAGCCAAGCTTGACCTGCCCTTCGAGCCCCATCCCGCCAAACTCGCCCGTGGGCCACGCCACAAGGAAGAGCGGCTCTTTGTAATAACCGCCGCCCATCGCAATTGCGCCAATCCCGTAACCTTTGCGCAGCACGATGGTGAAGAAGGGCACCGAGAGATTCGGTCCCGCGACCAGCATGCGGTTGGCGTGGCGCACGAGCGCCTTCTTCTCCGCCTCCGGCCCGACCATGATCCCAGGGGTGTCGGAGAGGAACAGGATCGGGATGTCGAACGCATCGCAGATCTGCATGAACCGTGCGGCCTTGTCGCCCGCGTCCGCGTCAATGGCGCCGCCGAGGTGCGCGGGGTTGTTCGCGACAATCCCGATCGGCCGGCCTTCGATGCGCCCAAACGCGGTCACCATGGCGAGCCCGAACTCGGGGCGCAGTTCGAGCACCGAGTCGTCATCCATCATGGTCTCGATGACGCGCCGGATGTCGTACATCCGTACCCTGTTCTCCGGGATGAGCGTCCGCAGGATGCGCTGATCGGCACAGTTCCAGGTTTTCTTGCGACCCTGAAAGTAGGAGAGGTACTTCTTCGCAACGTCGACCGCTTCGACTTCGTCCTTAACGGCGATGTCGACAACGCCGTTCGGCACCTGGAACGACATGGGGCCCACTTGCTCCGGCGTGAAAATACCGAGATTGCCACCTTCGATCATCGACGGGCCGCCCATGCCGATCGTGGAGTTGGCGGTTGCAATAATGACGTCACAGATACCAAGCAGCGCTGTGTTGCCGGCAAAACAGCGGCCGGACGTGATCCCGACCAAAGGCACGAGGCCCGACAGTTGTGCCATCGCAACGAACGAACTTTGCTCGTGTGGTCCACCGGAGCCTTCGTCGGTGTCGCCCGGGCGGCCGCCGCCACCCTCGGTAAAGAACACGACCGTCAACCGTCCCCACTTCGCGATATGCATCATGCGATCGGTCTTGCGGTGGTTGCGCTGGCCCTGAGTCCCCGCCAACACCGTGTAGTCGTAGGAGAGCACGGCGACGCTCGTCGCGGGCTCATCGAAGTCTTCGCCGTTGACGATGCCAACCCCGGTCACCATGCCGTCTGCCGAAGTCTTGGCTATGAGATCTTCGAGCGTGCGGCGCCTGCGCTGGCCCGCCAGGACAAGCTGGCCGTATTCGAGGAACGGCGCCTCGTCATCGAACAGTTGCCCAAGGTTCTCGCGCACCGTTCGCTGGCCGCGGGCACGCCTGCGCTCGACCGCCCATTCCCGCGAATGATCGTAAGTTGTATCAAGCCGATCGAGAATTCGCTGCAGGTCGGGTCGGATCGTATCGAGGTCGTAGTCTTCCTCTGCCGAACCCTCGACACCCTCCACCTCAGCCTCCTCGAGATAGAGGAGGGGGCGACCCTCCATCACAATGTCGCCGGTTTGCACCAGGACCTCACGGACCCGCCCGGAGCGCGCCGCGGCGACCTCGTGCTCCATCTTCATCGCTTCCATGACGAGCAGCGTCTGGCCTTCCCGAATGAGATCGCCCACCGCAACCTCGAAGCTGACGATCGTGCCCTGCATGGGCGAAGGCAGAGGGATGGTGCCATCCGGCCCGGCGACCAGCGCCGCCTCTTCCGCCGCGGCAGCCTGCGCCATCCGCTCACGTTCTTCCTGGCCAAACTGCAGGACAGCAAGCGGGTCCGACGCATCAATCTGCGCCCCGGCAAATCCGTCAGCAGCATCGGCGCCGCTCTCGGCGCGGACCGATGCGGGAAAAAAACGCTGCGGATGTGCATCACCGCCAACCAACGCGGCGACGTTGTCGTCCACAAACGTCGTGTGGACCTCGCCCGACAGGAAATCAGGATGCTGCAGCACGGTCTGCACGAACGGGATGTTGGTCGCGACGCCGTCGATGCGAAATTCGGCAAGCGCGCGATACGTCCGGTTGGCCGCCGATTCGAAGTTGCCGCCGCTGTGCGCAATCACCTTCGCGAGCAGTGAGTCGAAGTGCGGATTCGTCGTGTAGCCGGCATAGCCGAAGGTATCGACCCGCACGCCGGGCCCGTGGGGCGGATCGAACGCTGCCAGCAGCCCGCCTGACGGACGCACCTGTCCATCGGGTTCGAGCGTCTCCATGTTCACGCGCGCCTGGATCGCGAAGCCGCGGGCCGCGGGAACGGCTGCCTGCGCCAACCCAAGCTCCGCAAGCGACGCGCCCGCGGCCACCTGGAGTTGAGCCTGCACAAGATCGACGCCGGTCACCATCTCCGTCACCGTGTGCTCCACCTGCAGACGCGCATTCGCCTCGATGAAGAAGAACCGCCCGGAAGCGGGGCCTGTCGCATCCATGTCCACCAGGAACTCGAACGTGCCGAGGCTGCGATAGCCTGCGGCCCGAGCCAGCCGCACCGCGGCCCCGATGATGGCATCGCGCAGATCCGCATCGAGCGCGGGCGCAGGCGCGACCTCGACGATCTTCTGATATCGTCGCTGCACACTACACTCGCGTTCGCCAAACTGGGACACGGCACTGCCGTCCCCCAGGATCTGCACTTCGATATGTTGCGCCCGCCGGACCAGGCGTTCGACGTACACGTCCCCGTTGCCGAACGCGGCAAGTGCTTCGGACCGGCAGCGCTCGAACGTCGACGCAACCGCATCCGCCCCGGTCACGGCGCGGGTCCCGCGGCCGCCGCCGCCGGAGATGGCTTTGATCATCATCGCCGCGCCGTCCGGCAGCGCGGCGTAGAAGGCTTGTGCCTCATCGGCGGACGTTGGTCCTTCCGTGCCGGGGATCACGGGGACGTCGTTCGCCTCGGCAAGCGCGCGCGCCCGACCCTTGTCACCAAAACTCCGAAGCTGCTCCGTGGTGGGCCCAACGAACGTGATACCCGCGGCTGCGCAAGCCTCGGCAAACGCCGCGTTTTCGGAGAGAAACCCGTACCCGGGATGCACCGCATCGCAGCCGGCGTCACGGCCGGCGGCCACCACCGCTTCGATGTCGAGATACGCGGCAGCGCCGCGTCCGGGCAGCAGGTGCGCCTCATCAGCCTGCCGCGTATGCAGGGCAAGGGCGTCATCTTCGGAATAGACCGCAGCGGTGCGAATGCCGAGGTCCGCCGCGGCGCGGATCAGCCGGACGGCAATCTCGCCACGGTTGGCAATGAGGAGTTTCTGGAGCACGGGTGGAGGCGTCCTGTCTCAGCCAAAGCCCGCAACCATACCGCAACCCGCCCCACGCCGAGGTACTCGCCGCCTAACGTTCCTCGAACACCGCGTCGTCGAACGCGTTCTCGCTGCGACCCACAATCGCGGAGACCGTCGCGTCACCGGTCACGTTGACAGCGGTGCGCATCATGTCGAGCAGACGATCGACACCGATGATCAGCGCGATGCCTTCGACCGGCAGGCCGACCTGCTCCAGCACCAGCGCCAGGGTGATGAGGCCAACCCCCGGCACGCCGGCTGTACCAATGGACGCAAGCGTCGCGGTGGCGATGACCGTGAGGTAACCCACCACGCCAATCTCGATGTTGAACGCCCCTGCGATAAACACCGTCGCGACGCCCTGCATGATCGCCGTGCCGTCCATGTTGATCGTCGCGCCGAGCGGCACGGTGAAGGACGCAACCTCGTTCTTCACGCCAATCCGCTTGCGCACGGTCTCGAGCGTCACCGGCATCGTGGCGTTGCTCGATGATGTCGAGAAGGCGTAGGCCATGACCGGCGCCATCTTGCGATAGAAGGTCAGCGGCGAGAGCCGTGCCACAAACTTCATCAGCACGCTGAACGTACCGGTGAAGTGCAGCAGCAGAACCGCGACAACCGTGAAGAAGTACTTCGCAAGATCCAGGATCGTGCTGAAACCCATCTTCGAGAAGAGCGTGATCATCAGCGCGAACACGCCGAACGGCGCGATCATCATGAGCATCAGGATGAGGCTCATGACCACTTCGTTCCAGTCGAGGAGACTCTGCCGGACTCGCACACCCGCCTCGCCAACCTTGTTGATCGCGACGCCGATCAGGATCGCGAAGACGATGACCTGCAGCATGTTCCCTTCCGCCATCGCGGCGATCGGGTTCGTGGGGAAAATGTTGACGAAAACTTCCTTCAGGCCCGGACTTTGCCGCGCCGTGAAGTCCGAGGGCGCCGCCATGTCGATCCCGCGACCCGGGTCCACGGCGATGGCAACCAGCAGTGCGAGGGAGATCGCAACAGCCGTCGTCAACATGTAGAGCCCCATCGTCTTGAGGCCAATACGTCCCATGCTGCCGCCGTCCGACAGGTTGCTCGCACCGCACGCGAGCGAGAAGAATACGAGGGGCACGACGAGGAGCTTCAGGCTGCGGATGAAGATCTGACCAACGCTGTCGAAGAAGCCGTTGATCACGCCGGCCAAGAACCAGCCTTCGGGGTTCAGTTCGAGTGCGTGGATGATCGACCCAATGACGAGTCCCGCAACCATCGCGATGACGATATTGCGGGTCAAAGCGGCTCGGTCCATCTACTCCTCCTGTTAAGTTGCGTTCCGGCGCTTGGAGTTCCGGCGCTCCGGTGTTCAGACTCTCCGCCCGCAGGTGTTCAGGCGCTTGGGGTCACTCCATTTCGATCATGTCGAAATCGGCCTTCGATACGCCGCATTCCGGGCACATCCAGTCATCCGGGACGTCCTCCCAGCGCGTGCCGGGCGCGATGCCGTCGGCCTCGTAGCCTTCTTCTTCGTCGTACACGAAACCACAGACAATACATTGCCACTTCCTGAAGGTCACCGCGCTCCCCGGCTCGTCCCACCATCTACGTGCGTGCCAACCGCCTGATGCATGCCATCTGTTGCCGCGATCGGCGGCGTAGTCTAACTTATCCGCGCAAGTCGGCAGCCGCGCCGGCACCGCACGGAGAACCCGAGGATCCTGCCAGTCAGCCGCGCCACCGAGATCGCCGGTGATCTGTTCATCCGACTGCACCGGACGTTCCCCAAATTGCCCTACTTCGTGCTGCTCGCACGACTCGACAAGCCCATCGGCATCTATCTGCTGCTGTGGCCAACGCTCTGGGCCCTGTGGTTCGCGGCAGAGGGCTGGCCCGGCTGGCATCTCCTGCTCGTCTTCTCCCTGGGTGTCTTGCTGACGCGCTCGGCGGGCTGCGTCATGAACGACATCGCGGACCGGGACTTCGACGGCCACGTCAAACGCACCGTCGCCCGGCCACTCGCAACCGGTGCGGTCTCGGTGCGCGAAGCCGTGACCTTCATGGGGATTCTGCTGGCGCTGGCACTGATCCTGGTGCTCAGCACCAACCTCACGACGGTGCTGCTCTCCGTCGGGGCGGTCGCAATCGCCGGCGCGTACCCTTACATGAAGCGCTACACCTACATGCCCCAGGCGGTGCTCGGGGCGGCGTTCGCGTGGGGCATCCCCATGACGTTCTCTGCCGCCACCGGAACGCTGCCGCAGATCGCCTGGCTGTTCTTCATCGCGGCGGTCATCTGGACGGTCGCCTATGACACCCAATACGCCATGGTCGATCGTGACGACGACATCCGACTTCACCTCAAGTCGTCAGCCATCCTGTTTGGCGACCTGGATCTCGTGATGATCGGCGTGCTGCAGGTCTCGTTCCTCGGCTGCATGGTGCTCGCGGGCCAACTCGTGACGCTGACCTGGCCGTACTACATGGGCCTTGCGGGCGCGGCGGCGCTGTTCGCCTATCAGCACACGCTGACCCGGAAACGCGCCCGTGACGGATGCTTCGCCGCATTTCTCAACAATCACTGGGCCGGAGCCGCCATTTTCCTCGGGACGGTCGCCCACTTCCTGCAGCACTGAGGCGACGCTCCGCACGGCGCGCTGCGGAAAACGCGGATGATAAACTCGCCCGGCCATGCAGTCCGCCGTCCAACTCATCGATCGTCTCACAGACCTGTGTGCAGCGGGCGCGCGCTGGCTGATCCCCGTCATGGCGCTGCTGACCGTCATCGTTGCCGTGTTGCGCTACGCGCTTTCGGCGCCCACCATCGCGCTGCAGGAGTCAGTCGTGTACATGCACGCGGCCGTCTTCATGCTGGGCATCGCAGCGACCCTGAAGGCGGGGGCGCACGTGCGGGTCGACATCCTCTACGGCCGCATGGGACCGCGCGCGAAGGCCGCAGTTGATCTTGCCGGCACGGTCGTCTTCCTGCTGCCTGTCGCCGGATTCATCTTCTATACGAGCCTGTCCTATGTCAGTTTCTCGTGGTCGTTGTGGGAGCGTTCGCCCGAGCCCGGCGGACTGCCGTTTGTCTACGCCCTGAAGACCCTGATCCCCGCGCTGGCCACGCTGGTCACCCTGCAGGGGCTGGCAGAAGCGCTCCGCAGCCTGCTGGTACTGACCGGACGGAACGTCCGCGCGCCGGAATGATGGAAGGTTCACCCATCCCACTCATCATGTTCGCGGCGACCTTCATTGCGCTGCTGGCTGGCTACCCGGTTGCTCTGACGCTCGCGGGGACGGCACTCATTGCTGCCGCTGCGGGGATTGCAACCGGGATCTTCGAGCCGACGTTCCTGCTCGCGATGCCGAGCCGCCTGTTCGGGATCATGACGAACCAGACCCTGATCGCTGTCCCGCTGTTCGTGCTGATGGGCGTCATTCTCGAGCGATCCAGGATCGCCGAAGAGTTGCTCGATGCGATGGGCAAACAGTTCGGGCGCCTCCCCGGGGGTCTCGCCATTGCCGTCACGCTCGTCGGGATGCTGATGGCGGCAAGCACGGGCATCGTCGGCGCGACGGTCGTCACGATGGGCCTCATGTCACTGCCCAGCATGCTGAAGGCCGGCTACGACGAGCGCCTCGCAACCGGGACCATCTGCGCAACCGGGACGCTGGGGCAGATCATCCCGCCCTCGATTGCGCTCGTCCTGCTCGGCGACGTACTCGCCAATGCCTACCAGCAGGCGCAGTTGAGTCTCGGCATCTTCAATCCCAAGACCGTGTCCGTCGGCGACCTGTTTGCCGGGGCGCTGGTCCCAGGCCTGCTGCTCGTTGTGCTCTACCTCGGCTACATCGTGACGCGTGCGACGCTGAATCCGGCACTTGCTCCACCGGTGCGCGATGCCGAACGCATCCCCCTGACGCAGTTGTTGGGGAGTGTGGTTGCCCCGCTCGTGCTGATCGTGACCGTATTGGGTTCGATCATCTCCGGCTTCGCGACGCCCACCGAGGCCGCGGGCGTCGGCGCCCTGGGGGCATTGCTGCTCGCATCGCTGCGCGCACTGCGACGCAGGGGAGCACAGTCAGAATCTGCAGAGCCGGGGTTTTTCGCAAACCTCGGAAACATCTCACAGTCGACGCTGCACACGACCTCCATGTTGTTCTTCATCCTGATCGGGGCGTCGCTCTTTTCACTCGTCTTCAACGGCTACGGTGGCGACGAACTGGTACGCGCAATCTTCGAGGACATGCCTGGCGGCGTCGTCGGCGCCACCGTCATCGTGATGCTCGTGATCTTCGCGCTCGGCTTCATCCTCGATTTCATCGAGATCACGTTCGTGGTCGTGCCGATCGTCGGTCCGGTGTTGCTCGCAATGGGGCTCGACCCCATCTGGCTGGGGGTCATGACTGCGATCAACCTGCAGACGTCGTTCCTGACGCCGCCGTTCGGATTTGCGCTCTTCTACCTGCGGGGTGTGACAACCCCCGAGGTCCAGACGACACGAATCTACCGCGGCGTCGTGCCGTTCATCGTGCTGCAGCTCCTCATGCTGGGCATCCTCGCGATGTTCCCGGAGCTTACGACCTGGCTACCCAACGCGCTCAAGGCCTGAGCGCCCGCCCGGATGCCCAGTTATAGCCTAGCTGAATCGCTGGGTGAAGAGCCTGACGTACCGACAGCGCACCCGCGACTCGATGGACTCCCGACCACGAATGATGCGGCCGGTGACCGGCCAGCGGTACGACCCGGGAAGATCGCCCGGACTGAGCCGAAGCAGTGCATTCAGACGGTCCCGTGATGCGGCCTGTGCCTGCACCTGTACGGTACCCGGGTTGTGCTCGTCCATGGTCGCCTCCTCGACTCGATCCGGCTGTGAGCGCATGCGAAGGGTCAGCTCGCGCGGAGCGCGAGGTCCCTGGGGCGCCGGTTGAGGCGACGCAGTGTGGCCATTGCGAGCAGTCCGGTGCCCATCATCGCAATCAGCATTGACTCGTGACCGAACCATAGACCGTGTTCAGGCCCGAATCGAAAACACCGGGATTGGTTGGTGGTGGAAAACCGACAAACGGATTGGTGTTGGCGAGGTCAGGACCCTCGATGACCTCGATGGATCCGTCGGCAACCGACCCACTGCAGGCCAACCTGGCGGAGGTCGCCAAGACAATACGTTTGCGTATCTCTCACATCCCTTCAGGAGAATGTGATTGGGAACGCAAACTCCATGCCCTTGAAGTTATCTTTAGATAAATCACTACCTTGCCGACTAGCGCGGTCGGCGGATGTCAAGAATCCCGACGTTTTCGGCCCTAGCGGGGCGCGGAAGTCGCCCGCGCATTGATATAGGCGCGTTCCGAGATCTCCTGGTAGCTCATGACTCCCCGCTTGTAGGCCAGGAAGGAGTCGTGGATTCGCTTGGCCAGCGGATCCGTTTCGGCAATCTCCGCCGTCACCTCGAGTGAGATCTCGTGCAGCGCGGCCAGCACGTCGTCCGGCAACCGCCGGAGCTCGACCCCGTGCTCACCCGTCAGTTCCTGCAGCGCCGCATTGTTGCGCGCCGTGTACTCGGCAAGCAGATCTTCGTTGATCGTTCTGGCGGCAGCCGTGAGGATTTCCTGCAGGTCGGGCGGGAGCGAGTCGTACTGCTCCTTGTTGACGATCACTTCGAGCGTCGGGCCCGGCTCCTGCCAGCCCGGGTAATAGTAGTACTTCGCAACCTGGTGGAGACCGAATACGAGGTCGTTGTAGGGCCCCACCCATTCCGTCGCGTCGATGACGCCCGTTTGCAGGCTCGTGAAAATCTCTCCACCCGGCAGATTGACGGCGGTACCGCCCGCCTTGTCGAACACTTCGCCGCCGAGACCCGGAATGCGCATCTTGAGACCCTTCAGGTCGTCGAGCGAGTTCACCTCCCGGTTGAACCAGCCAGCCATCTGCACACCGGTGTTGCCGCCCGCGATCGGCACGAGGTTGTACTTCGCGTAGAGCTCACGCCAGAGTTCCATCCCCCCGCCATGATGCAGCCAACCGTTCATTTCCTGCGCGGTGAGCCCGAACGGCACTGCGGTGAAGAACTGCGCGGCAGGGACCTTGCCTTTCCAGTAATACGCAGCCCCGTGGCCCATCTCGACCGTACCCTGGGAGACGGCTTCGAACACCCCGAACGCCGGCACGAT
The DNA here is from genome assembly GCA_002728675.1 of Gammaproteobacteria bacterium. Taxonomy (GTDB): domain Bacteria; phylum Pseudomonadota; class Gammaproteobacteria; order Pseudomonadales; family Azotimanducaceae. Next base: position 13,917 of record PBVL01000013.1, on the reverse strand, counting down.
CCGACCGGCGCCATACACCTTGATGTTCAGCCGGCCGGCGCTCATTTTCGTCACCATGTCGGAGAGCTTCTCGGGCGCGACGCCCATACCCGGCAGATTCTCCGGCCAGGTGGTGACCATCCGCCAGTTGTAGACCCTGGCCGGCTCCGCCGCCGGGGCCGACGAATCTCCCGCGGGAGCCGCTGACCCGCCTCCGCCACCGCACCCGGCGATCAGCAATACAAAGGCCGGGAGGGTCAGGTAACTGAGAAGTCGACTCGGCATGTCACGCTCCGTTCAATTCACTCGGGGATTCCGCGCGGCGAGTATACGCTCTGGGATGGCCGGGCCGCGCCCTGAGTGAGTGACAGGGTGACTGTGCGAAAGGATCGGTGGGATCAGGCAGGTTCGAGGTTCGCGTAGCCGAGCATCAGCCACTTGCTGCCGACATCCCGGAAATTCACCTCGACGCGCGCGTGGCGGCCCTCCCCCTCGTAGTTGGTGACGACGCCTTCACCAAACTTCTTGTGGGTCACGCGCTGGCCGAGCGAAATCCCGGAGTCACCCACCGTCACGTTCGCGGGAACGCGGGAGCGCAGGTGCTGCCGCGGCGCCTCGGCCCGCTGCCGCGTCACCTCACGGACCCGGACCTCGCGCAGGACGCCGGCGGGAATCTCCTTCACGAACCGGGAGGGTCGGTTGAACGTCTCGCGACCGTTGATGCGCCGGTTCTCGGCATAGGTCAGATAGAGCAGTTCCCGCGCCCGCGTGATGCCGACATAGCAGAGCCGGCGCTCTTCTTCGAGGCGGCCCGGCTCCTCCATCGAGAGCTGACTCGGGAACAGGCCTTCCTCCAGCCCTGCGACGAAGACGAGGGGGAACTCCAGCCCTTTCGCCGAGTGCAGCGTCATCATCTGCACGCAGTCTTCGTCCGGGTACCCCTGATTGTCGCCGGCTTCGAGCGCCGCGTGGGCCAGAAACTCCTCGAGCAGGGTGAGTTCGTCTTCATCGGGCGCGGTACCGTCGAAGGTGTGCGCGGCGCCGGGGTCGAACGCCCGACAGGCGTTGATCAGTTCTTCGAGGTTCTCCTTGCGCGCCTGCCCGCGCTCACCACCTTCCTTGCCGTGATAGTCCTTCAGACCGGTCGCTTCGATCACGTGCTCGCACAGATCTTCGAGCGAGAGTTCCGCCGTCGCTTCGTCGAGCTTCGCCATAAAGTCGATGAACGTCTGCAGCGCCTTGCGTACGCGCACCGACGCGCCTGGCGCCTGGCTGAGCTCCATCGCAGCCTGCCAGAGCGAACAACCGACCTGGCGCGCCCGGGCCCGGACCTCCCCGATCGTGCGATCACCAATACCGCGCGGTGGCGTGTTCACCACGCGTTCGAAGGCGGCATCGGAATCGCGCGTGTTGATGAGGCGCATGTAGGAGAGCGCGTTTCGGATTTCGGCGCGCTCGAAGAAACGCTGCCCGCCGTATATCCGATAGGGCATCTTCGCGCGCAGCAGCGCCTCTTCGAGTACCCGCGACTGGGCGTTCGAGCGGTACAGGATCGCGGCGTCCTGACGCTGGTTGCCGTCTTCGCTCCACTTGCGGATGCGGTCAACGATGTAGCGTGCCTCGTCGATTTCGTTGTAACCCGCGTAGAGATTGATCGGCTCACCTTCGACACCGTCCGTCCACAGTTCTTTGCCGAGGCGGTCGAGGTTGCCGGCGATCAGTCCGTTGGCCGCTTCGAGGATATTGCCGGTCGAGCGGTAGTTTTGTTCCAGCCGAACGATCCGGCTCTCGGGAAAGTCCTCGCTAAACTGATGGATGTTCTCGATTTTCGCGCCGCGCCAGCCATAGATGGACTGATCGTCGTCCCCCACCACCATCACATTGTCACGGTCGCCCGCCAGCACCCGGAGCCACGCGTACTGAATCGTGTTGGTGTCCTGAAACTCGTCCACCAGCAGGTAACGGAATCGTTCCTGGTAGTGCTTCAGCAATCGCGCGTCGTTCAGCCACAGTTCGTGCGCCCGCAGCAGCAACTCCGCGAAGTCGACGAGCCCGCCGCGTTCGCACGCTTCTTCGTAGGCGCGATAGATATCAACCTGCGTATTGGTGAAGTGGTCGCCGTAGTCCTCGATGTTGTCGGGACGCAGCCCTTCGTCTTTCTGCGAGTTGATCCACCACACGGACTGACGTGCCGGCCACTTCTTCTCATCGAGGTCGAGCGCCGCGATGACCCGCTTGACCATCCGAAGCTGATCGTCCGCGTCCAGAATCTGGAACGTCTGCGGAAGGCCAGCCTCTTCCCAGTGAGTCCGCAGCAGGCGGTGGGCGATGCCGTGAAAGGTGCCAACCCACATGCCGCGCACGCTGTGTTCGAGCAGCGCCTCGATCCGGCCGCGCATCTCCGCTGCAGCCTTGTTCGTGAACGTCACGGCAAGAATGCTGTACGGCGAGAGGCCCAAGGTCTCGATGAGCCAGGCGATCCGGTGGACAAGGACGCGGGTCTTGCCGCTGCCCGCACCCGCGAGCACGAGATGACTCCCAGGCGGTGCCGCTACGGCCTCACGCTGCTTCTCGTTGAGAGATTCGAGGATGTGGGAAACGTCCATTTGGATCCGCCGGACAGACGCTTCGGATTGTCGGGCAGGGGGAGTACCAATTCAAGCGACGCGCGTGCTAACAGCCGTTCTAAGGGGCGATGTTCAGGCCAGCGGAGCGACCTCGCTGACGAGTTCCAGAGCGGCGCGCATGGTCGCGCGGACCTTGCCAAGATCGGGCGTATTGGCGTCAACCACGATCTCCTGCACACCGGCGTCGGCAAACGCCTGCATCGTCGCCGCGATCTCATCGCGCGTTCCGCGCAATGTAGGTCGATCCTCCGCCGCCCGGTCGAACGGCGAGTCCAGGACCTCCATGACCGCGCGCGTGCTGACCTTGAGCGCGCCCGCGTCACGCCCCGCGTCGGTCCACGCCTGCCGTAGTCCCTCGAGCGACTCGGCCAGCCTGCGCGGGCTCTGGCCGAGCGCATGCCAGCCATCACCGTGTGTCACCACCCGGCGCAGCGCCGCCGGAGCACCACCGCCAATCAGCACGGGCGGCCCGCCAGTCTGGCGCGGTTTCGGCTCGAACCGCAGACCTTCAAACGCGTAGAACTCGCCGTGATGATCCGGCACGGCTTCTGTCCACAACTTGCGCATCGCGGTGAGCGCGTCGTCCGTCTGCCGACCCCGGGTTTCGAACGGCACGCCCAGGTTTCTGAACTCATCTTCGGTGATCGCAACGCCCACACCAAAGTCGACGCGACCTTCCGAGAGGTCGTCGAGCGAGGCGAGCGTCTTGGCGAGCCGAACCGGATGATGCCAGGGCATGATCAGCACCGAGGTGCCGAGCCGCACCCGTCGTGTCGCGGTCGCGACCGCCGTCAGCACGGTCAGCGGCTCGTGGTAGGGCTTGTCCCCCAGGCGTTTCGCGACATACTCCGCGTGCCAGAGGTGTTCGCTGACCCACACGCTCGTCAGGCCAAGGTCTTCGGCCTCGCGAGCCAGGTGGACAAGGTCCATGACGCGTTCGACGCCCTGGTTGTTCGGCAACGCCAGTCCGAGCTTCATGGTCTCTCCCTCCCGCGCGGTCAGATGATGAGCGGCAGGTCGGCCGCGACGGGCAAACCGTTGTCCGGATCGAGACGTTCGGCCACCTCCGCCTTCCAATCCGCGCCCGCCTCCAGCAGAAAAGAGCCCATGCGTACCCGGCCAAGATGCGGGTCGGCAACGTTGGCAGGCGCCTCGCCCGTATCGCGACGCTGTTTCGCGGCATTGAGCAGTTGCCGCCGCACGGCAATGACGAAGACGTCCGTCGTGCCGAGATGTTCCTGGGTCCGGTCGTACAACGGTTCGCCGTCAGCGCCGCACATGAGCTCGGTCATGGCCCTGTCCGGCAGATTGAGCACAAACGGGATCCCGCAATACATGCGGTCCTTCTGCACGTCCCGGTCCAGCCAATAGTCGTTCCGTTTGTTGGCAACCGTCATGTAATAGCTGCGCGGATCGTGACTCCGTTCGATGTAACCACCCACTTCCTTGAACGGGTCGATCTGAAGTTGGTTGTATTCATCGTCGAAAGCGGGTCCGTTCGGCATGGCCGCCTGGGTGATCAGCATCGCGTGATGGTCGTCGAGCGGCACAAACGCCCTGAAGATCACCACCGGTCCCACGGTGATCATGGTGTGGAACGGGAAAATGAACTGATTGATCCGGTGCCACTCCCGGCCGTCCGGCATCTTGCGCATTCCCGAGTAATAGGCGCCGTAGTCGGTGCGGACGACATCCAGCTTCGCCGGCTTGGGGTCGGGGTTGTAGAAGCCGTTACTCCCGAGGGGCGGTGGTTCGCTGTCTTCGTGCAGACGCTTGTGAACCCAGTCGAGGTGCACCGAGTCGAGGTCACCCTCCATATTCTGCACCCAGTTCGCCTCTTCCATCATGATGTTGGGCTCGGAGACGAGTTCGGGTGCAAGCGTGTTGACCTCGTAGTCGGGAAAGGGCGGGGGTTCCGCCTTCCGGCCCATGTAAATCCACACCATGTGGTTCACGTCCCGGCACGGATACGCCGTTGCCCGGACCTTGTTGATGAAGTTGCTGTCTTCAGGTTCGGTCGGCATGTCGACACACTTGCCGGTCACGTCGAACTTCCAGCCGTGGTAAGGGCAGCGAATGCCGCACTCTTCGTTCCGGCCGAAGTACATGCTCGCGCCCCGGTGCGGGCACGCCTCCGCAAGCGCGCCCATGCGACCTTCGCTGTCCCGGAACATCACGATGTTCTCGCCCAGCAGGCGCATCCGCTTGATATCGCCGTCGGCGGTTGGGAACTCCCGGCTCGGCAACGCGGGGAACCAGTACTCGCGGATCAGTTCCCCCATGGGCGTGCCGGGTCCGACCCGGCACAGCAGTTCGTTGTCTTCCCGTGACAGCACGGCGCTTCTCCCAAGCCGGTGATTCCTGTCCGATGATAAGCTCAATGCCGGCAGTTCGGGAGATACCCGGTGGGCACGACGGGTATCCCGTCCACGAGCCCCGAAGGAGATGTGTTGCACGTCCAGGTCGCTATCGTCGGCGCGGGTCCGGGGGGCATGGTGCTCGCCCATCTGCTCGATCGAATGCAGATTTCGTGTGTTGTCCTCGAGCGCCGGAGCCGCGCCTATGTCGAGGCACGCGTGCGCGCCGGCGTGCTGGAGCAGACAACCTGCGACGTGCTGGCACGCCTCGGTCTCGCGGCACGGCTCCAGCGCGAGGGCCTCAACCACGCCGGCGTGGACCTTGTATTCGACGGCCAGCGTATCCACATCGACCTCGCGCAGAACGACCTTGCCGGCATCACCGTCTACGGCCAGCAGGAAGTGATGAAAGACCTGTACGACGCCGCCGCCGCATGCGGCGTCGACGTCCGCTTCGAGGCTGACGGCGTCACGCTGCACGACGTCAGCGACGTGCCGCGGGTGACCTGGCGCGAGCGTGGCCAGGCGATGAGTCTCGACTGCGACTTCATCGTCGGTTGCGACGGGCAGCATGGTGTTTCAAGGACAAGCATTCCGTCCACCCACATCAGGACCTTTGAGCGCGCCTACCCGTTCGGCTGGCTCGGGATTCTCGCCGACGTGCCTCCGGTCAGCGAAGAGCTTGTCTACTGCCGGCACGAGCGCGGGTTTGCGCTCGCGAGCATGCGTTCGCCCTCACGCAGTCGGTACTACCTGCAGTGTGATGCGGACACCAGGGTCGAAGACTGGCCCGATGAGCGATTCTGGGACGAACTGACGCTCCGCCTTGGTCCCGAACTCGGCGCGCAGATCACGCGTGGGCCCTCGATCGAGAAGAGCATCGCGCCCCTTCGCAGTTCTGTCAGCGAACCAATACGCTACGGGAAGCTCTTTCTCGCGGGCGACGCTGCCCACATCGTGCCGCCGACGGGCGCCAAAGGGCTGAACCTCGCGGTTGCCGATGTCACGCTCCTGGCGGACGCGCTCGATGCCCACTTTCGCGGCGAAGGAAGCGGCGCACTCGACGCCTGGTCCGATGCCGCGCTCGCGCACGTCTGGCAGGTCGAGCGCTTTTCGTGGTGGCTGACGCGGCTGACGCACGTCTTCCCTGACGACGACGCGTTCGAGACACGTCTGCAGGCATCCGAGTTCAGGCAGCTCGTGCATTCGGCCGGCGCACGCCGGGCTTTCGCCGAGCACTACGTTGGTTCAGTCATGGAGTCAGAATAATGGCATCCGGTGAGCGCAGGGCGCTCGGCCCTCAAGACGACACGGCGGAGGTGCCTGACCACCACGCGCCTTACAAATCGACCGCCACACGCGGCCCTTCGCAGGCCCCGATCGCGGTTCCGCAGACTGTGACCGAGCTTGCATCGGTGCCGACCACTCTCATCGACAGCCTGGGCGGCGTCGAAGCTGACCTGACCCGCCGGCACGACGGCACACCGATCGGTCAGCGCATCCGCATCTCGGGCCGCGTGCTCGACGAGCTTGGACAGCCGGTCGCAGGAGCGGTGATCGAACTGTGGCAGACCAACGCGGCAGGGCGGTATCCGCATGCCGGCGACGACTGGGACGCGCCCCTTGACCCGAACTTCACCGGGATGGGCCGGCTCGTCGCTGACGCGGATGGAGCGTACTCCTTCGTCACGTTGCGCCCGGGCGCCTATCCCTGGGGTAATCACGAAAACGCCTGGCGGCCTGCGCACATCCACTTCGCCGTATTCGGCGAAGCGTTCGGCGCCCGACTGATGACCCAGATGTACTTCCCCGACGATCCGCTCGTCGCGCTCGACCCGATCCTCGACGCGGTACCGGCCGGGAGCCGTTCGCGACTGATCGCGAGCTTCGATCTGGCGACGACCACTCCCGCGTTCGCGTTGGGCTACCGGTTCGACCTTGTACTCCGTGGCGTCCACGAGGTTACTGCCGAAGGCACCCACCCGCAGACACCCGCACAGACGATCGGGCCCTTCTTTCATTACGCGATGCCCTGGCACGGCGGCGCAGACCTCGTCTCCGGGGCTGACTGGGGCGCTCGGCCCGATCTCATACCGGACGGCCACGATCTGCTGGGCCAGGCGGGCCCGCCGCTGGCGGACCGNGCGCCGGACGTCATNGAAGTCACGGGGCNNGTGCTGGATGCGTCCGGTGACCCCGTGGCCGATGCCCTGCTGGAAATCTGGCAGGCAGATCCGGAAGGACACCTGCCGGGCGAGCAGCCGGACGGCGCCAACCGGCCGTTTCGCGGATTCGGCCGATGCGCCACAAACCCCGATGGCACGTTCCGCTTCCGGACCCTGCCACCCGGACCCACGACCGGCCCCGATGGCGGCGTTCAGGCGCCGCACATTGCCGTTGTCGTGTTTGCCCGGGGCGTCCTGAACCGGCTTGCGACAAGGATCTATTTTGCGGGCGATCCACGGAACGACGCGGACGCTGTCCTGGCCGCGGTTCCCGAAGCGCGCCGCGGCACGTTGCTCGCAAGTGATGAGGGTCCGGGCGTCTGGCGCTGGGACGTCCGTCTGCAGGGCGACCTCGAGACCGCGTTTCTCCGATGCTGACCGAAACGCTGGCGGCGTTTTCGCCGGAACGCACGGTCGCTCTGGCGTTGGACTTCGAGGTTGCGCTGACGCACGCGTTGCGTGACTGCGGACTGGCATCATCCGCGGCCGCCGAGGCCGTAGCGCAGGCGGCACGCACGTCACCACCCGACCCCCACAGCCTGCTCGAGGACGCCCGCCATGCCGGAACGCTCGCGATCCCTCTTGTGGCGCACCTGCGCGCCGAGGCAGAAGCCCTGCAATCGGCAAGCGCCGAGGCTGTCCACCGGGGTGCCACGAGCCAGGATGTCGCCGACTCCGTGCTCGTACTCCAGCTGCGGGAAGGCCTCGACACCGTCGAACCCCTGGTCGCAACGCTCGCCAATCATCTCACCAACCTCGCCGTCCAACATGAGGCGACGCCAATGCCCGGCCGGACCCTGCTGCAGCCGGGGGAGGCGATCACGTTCGGTTACAAAGCCGGGCAGTGGCTGATGGGCCTTACCCAGGCACAGGCACGCGTGGAGCGCGAGGCGGACAACGCCCTCGTTCTGCAGTTTGGAGGTGCCGTAGGGACACATATGGGACTCGAGGGCGAAGGTGCCAATGTTGCCCGGGCGCTCGGGTCACGCCTAGCGCTTCCCGTCCCGGCAGCGCCCTGGCACAGCAGACGGGGCAACCTTGCCGCGCTAGCGGCCGCAATCGGCGTCCTCTCTGGCGCGCTCGCGAAGATCGCGACCGACCTTGCCCTGCTCTCACAGGCGAGCGTTGCCGAAGTGTTCGAACCCCGCAGCGAAGGCAGGGGCAGCTCCTCCGCGATGACCTACAAGCGAAATGCAACCGGGTGCCAGCAGGCGCTCACGGCCGTCGCCCCGATTGCGGGACTGGTCGGAACGATGCTGACCAACATCCCGGTCGAACACGAACGCGGGCTGCACGGCTGGCAGGGAGATGCAGAGCTTTTTGCGCAAATTCTGAGCAGAACCCGCGCGGCGCTGCTCGCACTCGAACCGGTGCTGGCAGCACCCGAGATCGACGTGCATCGGATGACGCAGGCGCTGGACGGCCGGGACGACGTGGGCGAGGCGGTACGACTCACACGGGCGCTGCTTGCGGCCTGCAATCGCTGAACGAGGAGGCGTCATGCCGTTTCATACGTTCGAATCATCACGCTACTACTGGCAGCTGGACGGCGAGGGCCCCGACGCGTGGCTGCTCATTCACGGGCTCGGACTCGACCGGGGCATGTGGTTTGGAGTTGCGCCGGCGCTCGCTGCCCGCGGTCGCGTCGTTACCGTCGATCTGCCCGGGCACGGCGCGGTCAGGGACGAATCGGCCCAAGGCGTCGAGCTTGCCGCAGCTGCGCTCCGCCAGATCCTCGAGACCGCAGCAACCCCGCAAGTCCACGTGTGTGGCCAGGACTGGGGCGGCGCCATCGCCATCCAGCTTGCGACCGACGCTCCGGACTGGATCACGGGGATGACCCTGATTGATCCCCGCACGTCGGCCGCGCCGCGCGAGCTGTCTTCGGCAGCAAAGGCGCGGGACGGGGTCGCGGCCGACTACCTCAACCGGTTGCGTACAGATCTGCCGCCTCAGCCTCCGGAGTTCCCCTTCGCGGAGTTGTTGGAGAAGGTGCGGGCCCCCGTCTCCGTCATTCAGGGCATGCATGCGCCCGGAGCTCGCATGGTAAGCACGACGACCACGGCGGGCGGCAGCCTCGTTCCACTCGAGTCGCCGCACACGGTGATCCGGGCGTTGACGCGGTCGGCGAACGACACCGCCTCCTCCGCCGAGGCTGCCGCACGGGGGCAGGCGCGGCGCCGCGAAGTCCTGGGTGACGCCTGGGTCGATCGCTCGCTCAGCAATCGAACGGAGTTCAACGCGGACTTCCAGAACATGATAGCCCGCGTCGCATGGGAGGAGATCTGGACGCGACCCGGTCTCGATGACCGGACGCGACGCCTGCTGGTACTCGCCATAACGGCTTCGCTGGGTCGCTGGGAAGAGTTCCGGCTGCACGTCCGCTCGGGCATCGAGCGGAACGGATTCTCGGTCACGGAACTGAAGGAGACCCTGATGCAAACCGGCATCTACGCGGGTGTACCTGCCGCCAACACGGGGTTCGCCGAGGCTTCGCGGATTCTGGAGGAGCTGGGCGCCTTCGAAGAACGGGACTGACCTCGCGCAGCGCAAACCGGAGGGCGGGTCCGCCTGTCGAACCCATCCCGGCAGCTCCGGCCGATCGTTGCTGTATCGGCAAAGGCGGACCTCGCTGATGAAAACCGCACAGTGAGATCGCTCAGCCCGTCGCCATCCGGGCGCAGGATCGTGGACTTGCCGACACCCGATGGACCGCTCAGCAGGAGGTTGCCTGACTTTCGTGTCCAACCGACTGGTTTGCGCGCTGTGCTGCGTTTATAACAACTGTCGTCGACCGTGCGGAAAAGCCGATGGCAAAACTCAAAAAGCTGCCGAACGAGGCGCTGCTGCTGAAGGAAGCGATTCGGATCGGCATGATCTACGCCGAGAAGCGCGGTCTCTTCGTCGAGTCTCGATCGCAAGCTGCTGAAGTCTTCAGCGTCAAAGTAGCGGCGGTCGATTTCATCGCCCATACGAGTGTCCTGATCCCTGGCGGTTCCTGACAACGGGTCACGGTTCCACTGTAGCGGCCGTCCGGCACGCCCGTCACTACGTGAATCCCGTTGGGTGCGTCGCTCGTTCGAGCTCCTGGATTTCCGCCGCATCACGCCGATAACGAGCACCGCCCTTGAGCTCGCTTGAAGAATGGGCTGGCCGGGCGGGGACTCGGGTTTGGCTCGAAGCGGCACGCTTCATAAAGAGGCCGTCCGGACATTTGCAGCCGGATGCTCATGCGTTCCGACGAACGAGGTGTCTGCTCCTCCGTGACAATGGGGGCTACAGCACTCGAGTAAAGCTGAATCTGCTGTCTGATTTGCCTCGCGATGTCGAACAGCATCACAACAACAGAGATTGCTCCCGCTCACCTCAGTCGAGGCCGCAGCGTCCCAATTCACAAAACCTCTCAATGACGCCGGACGCCCAACTGAGCGGGGTGCAGCATTTGCAAACGCAGACCACAGTGGCACGATCGAGAGACACCAAAATCTCGGTCTGTCTCAGAGCGCACCGTCCGGCAACTGTCGGGCCGGTTGCGGTTCGGCGCGCAACCTAGAGCTGACCCGACTGCCCCGGATCGAGCAGATTGTCCGCATCGCGTCCTTTCGCCCAACCGAGAGACGGGCTACTGCGATAGCCAATCAGCTGGCGTGCCCGTTTCGAAAGCGAGCGCGCTGCATCTTCCGGCACAACGATGTACTGGTTCTCCTCCTGACGCAGCCAGTCCACGATGTAGGACGCAAAGTACCCCGTCCGCTCGCGATCGCTGGTGCTCTTCGCGGCACCGTGCAGTGTGCGGGAAAGCCACAGCACTACCGACCCTTTGCGCATGACGGCCTGAGCAATCTCTGTGGACTGCGCGACCCGTGCTTCAGGCCATTTATGGCTTCCTGGCACGACCCGCGTCGCGCCGTTCTGTGGAGTGAAGTCTGTGCCGGCCCACATGGTCGATACGATGAACTCGGGCATACCAATGCGTTCGATAAATGGCTGATAAATTGCGTTCTCTCTGTGCAGGTATTGATGATCCTGGCGCCCCGCTCCGATTTCGAGCATCACCGCGGCACCCACGTTGTAGTGATGGCAATGAGCCTGCGCACCCTCTGAACGCCATACGAGTTGGGTTCCACCATCGTCGAGCTTCTCTGAGGTAACCGGTAATGGAGCGTCTCGTTCGCCGCGGGGAAGAATCATGGGTTGCTGAGGTTGAAGCACGCGATCCACAACCTCGAGTATCTTCGGATGTACCAGCAATTCTTCGACGAAGGTGGAGCTCACTGCCGCGAGGCCCCCCACTGTGTGATTGCCTTCAGGCCATAGCGCACTGGAGCCTTGTTCGTCCGCCTCATCTACGTTGCTGCGGATCTCCGCGCGCACCGAGTCCATCAGTTCGGGAGGCACGAGTGCGTCAATAACAACGCCCCCCTGCGACAGGAGCTGGGTCGCGACATGCGAAGCCGGAGACTCCGCGTCGAAACTGGAAAGATATGCCATGGCTTACTCCCTGGTGGATGCAGCAGTCAGATTCGCCTGATTGAGAGCGTCGGTGGCGGATTGGGAAGAAGCAGTCCGCATGGCACGAGTATTCTGCTTAATCTGCACCGCTGGATAAGCAAGGGTTGCAATCACTCCAGAAGCAGCGATTGGTTCAGCGATCGGGCCCACAGCCTCCCATCTCATAGGGCAACTAACACCCTGTTAAGCGGTGTGACGCGCGCAGGGAGCCGTTCGCGACAAAATGGCGAAGCCATTGACAGCCGAACGCACAGTAGGTGGGTCCGAGCGCCGGAGCGCCTTAGCGCGTAGTAGCGGTTTAAACATCATGTTATGCGGCGATTCTCGTTTTTCGACCATCATAGCCACTGGCAGGTGAAATGGCCGCCAGGAAAGCACTCAGGAAAAGACCGTGGATTGGGACGCGATAGGGGCTATTGGAGAGGTTCTCGGAGCCGTTGCCGTGTTCGGTTCCCTTGCCTATCTGGCGATTCAGATAAAACGAAGCACTCAATCTGCAAGCGCGGAATCGGAACGTCAGTAAATGGCTGCTTGGGATGCAGCGAGTCGTTACGTGTTCGAGACGAAAGAGATTGCGGCAATTATGAACCGTGGTTTCCATTCTCTTCCAAGCCTTGATGATGATGTAGGAAGACATCGAAGGGCAGCATCACAGCACCTGAGGAATGTAAGTGAGGGGATATTTCCTTGACGAGTGACCAGTTCAAAAAACTTTCGAAGTTCATCCTCAAAGAAATGAGGATGTCTCATATATATCAACCCGCAATGTTGATTGAACTACTAAAAAACAAAGGTAGAGCATCCACTGAGGACATAGCAAAGGCGCTTGTTGGTTACGATAAATCTCAGGTCGAGTATTACGAGCACATCACGAAGAATATGGTGGGAAAAGTGCTTACGAATAGTCGAGGAATCACTCAGAAGGAGAAGGATGAGTACTCAGTCATCGGTTTCAACGAACTCAGTTCAGGTGAGGTGTCAGAACTCATCTCTTGCTGTGAAAATAGAATTGAGGAATATCTGAATACACGCAATGACCCGTGGAGTCACCGCCGAAAATCATCGGGATATATCAAAGGGACAGTCCGATATCAGATTCTGAGCAGGGCAAAGTTTAGATGCGAACTGTGCGGCATCTCTGCAGACCACAAAGCACTCGAGGTTGACCACATCATCCCTCGAAACAAAGGTGGTTCTGATGACCAATCGAACCTTCAATCTCTTTGTTATTCGTGCAATGCAATGAAGCGAGATACTGATGACACCGACTTTCGTGGAATCAGGCAGTCGTATGAAGAACGTGTTCAGGGTTGCATATTTTGCGAGATACCAAGAGAGCGAGTAATTGCTGAAAACGAACTGGCATATGCGATTCTTGATGCTTTCCCAGTGACTCAACACCACACACTGATAATTCCCAAGAGGCATACGGCAGACTTCTTTACTCTTTACCAACCTGAGAGAAATGCAATACAAAGACTTCTTGAAGAAAGGCGGGAAAGTATCTTGGCAATAGACCCGTCAGTCACTGGTTTCAATGTTGGAAACAACGTTGGTGAGACTGCGGGACAGACGGTAATGCATTGCCACACGCACCTCATTCCAAGAAGGGATGGAGATACCTCTGACCCACGTGGCGGAGTCAGGGGGGTAATTCCCTCAAAGCAAAGTTACTAACTATCAGTCTCGTAATAAATTTCGAAGCGGGTACCTAATCAATATGCTTCTATAAATTTTGCCCAACAACCACACGAGGTCACTCGACCATCAGGACTAGTTCTGCAACTCGAGGACTGTCCACCACAAAGGACAAATGAACCCGAATTACTAGTGCGGCAATTTGAGGATTCCCAATAAAACTCCTTGTCAAAATAATCGCCAGCAAACGTCGGCGATGCGAGAAACAATAAGATGAAACTGACTGCAATTGACCTCATACCAACCACCCCTCGATAAGTTAGATAAGAGTAAATCTAATTTTCAAAATTCTTGCACCACTCCACCCGCATCCGACCCCATACAGATTCATATTTGGTTTCTATACGGGCGAGTCTCTCCTACCTTTCACGATATCGCTTCAAGACAGAATAGACTTGAGGTGAACTCCACACGTTACCTCGTGAAGTCAGAATACCTCTCTCGTTTAGGCGATAAGCAATTCTTCGATAACCCAAACCACTGTCATGAAGTGACTTGATAAGGCGGTGGGTCTCTTCC
>PBVL01000070.1 GCA_002728675.1 Gammaproteobacteria bacterium | reverse complement strand
GGGCCAGCCACACGCGGGTACCGCCAAACCATCCCGCTCGCCCCGTGAGCGTCCTGACGTCGCTCAGAGCAGACATCAACGAGTCCCGGCTGGTCGCGCGAGTCAACCGCCCTGACGCCCCTGCTCTGATCCTCCGCGTCTGGCGTGAAAAGCCTGTCGGAATAACTACGCCCCTCGGCCGACGGCAGGCAGGCAACGACAGGGCACCGTCCGGTGACCTCCTTTCCACTCGCCGGCGATCGGGATAGTGTATGCGCCCTCCCCAGAAGAACGAGGTCGGTCCATGCGCGAAGCAAACTCTCCCGAGGAACAAGCTGCTTACAACGACTCCGCGGTCGCCATTGCGGAGCAGCTGACCGAGGCGCGGCGCGCCCTGATGATGCCGAAGATGACGGAGGCAGCGACCATCGAGGAGCGTTTCGGGCCGCTTGAGCGGGCGGGCATGGGCGTTGCGCTGGAGTATGAGCGGATGGGCAATCAGCCGGTCACCGATGGGTTGAAGGAGAGGGCCGACCGGTACGGTTTCGCCTTCGAGCACCTGGGCATCACCATCGGCACGATCGTCCACGGTATCGACCTGAAGGGTGAGTTGGATGCGGACCTGGTCCGCTTCATCCGCGACGTGCTGCTCGAACGCAAGGTCGTCTGCTTTAGGGACCAGCACCTCGATGAGGACGAGCAGGTCGCGTTCGGCAGGCACTTCGGTGAGTTGGATGCCTTCCCGTTCGGTCCCCCCGGCGACAACCCGTACATCGTCAAGATACAGGCCAGCCACCGCGCTCCCGCACGTCAGAACCTATGGCACACGGACGTCACCTGGATGGAAAAGCCGTCGCTGGGCTCCATCGCCCAGTGCATCGAGGTTCCACCGATCGGCGGCGATACCTTGTTCTCGGACAGTCACGCGGTCTACCTCGGGCTGCCGAAGGCGCTCTCCGAGCGCATCCAGCATCTGCACGGCATCAACGACTACCGCGTCTTCCTTGCCCGTGATCCTGGCCTGGACCCGGACTTTGTCGAGTCCATGAAGGAACGCATACCGTTCGGTGTGTCGCATCCGCTCTGCCGCACCCACCCGGAGACCGGCAAGACCGCGCTCTACATTCACGGCGGCTTTCTGCGCCACGATTCGCTCTTCGATGTGCGCACTGGCAAGCCCCTGCCGAAGGAAGAGGCCGAGGCGCTCGTCGCGAGTCTGCTCACCCAGCATTCGCGCCCGGAATACATCTGCCGCTACCGCTGGGAACCGGGCTCGATCGCGTTCTGGGACAACCGTGCCGTGCAGCATTACGCCGCCTGCGACTACTTTCCGCACCGGCGCTTGCTGCAACGGGTGACCGTGAGCGGCGATCGCCCGTTCTACGACCCGGACGCCGCGCCTCGGGCCGCATGAGCAAGGCTCAGTCTCGCGAGTTGCGCGTCCGGTCATTTATCCGGGATTGACACCGCCAGGTTGCCGGCGCCATCCAGCGAACCTGACCCCGGGTGCGCATAGACCGCCCGCTGCGATTCCGCGCGATCTGCGCTCAGCGGGACCGACGCATCACGGAATGCGTCCGGACAACCCGGCAGGACACGCCCGGTGCGGAGCCAACGGTTGGGCACTGCTGCGATTCGGAGCCAGCTCTCGTGGCCCAAGATTGCTTCGACCTCTTGCGAGTCGGGTTGGAACGATGTCGTCTACGCCATTCTGCAGACATGGCAGGAGGTACGCCCTGCCTCATCGGTATGGACCACAATCCTCCAACACCCCGTTACCGAGCCGCCTGACGACCGGGACCACACCCGGTTCGCCGGGCATCGCGCAGCTACTTTGGCTGCATGCGGATGCCGCCGTCCATGCGGATGCACTCGCCATTGATGTAATCGTTCTCCACGATCTGTTGCGCAACCTTGGCGATCTCGTCCGCCTGCCCAAGCCGCTTGGGAAAGAGGACCGTGGCAGCAAGCGATTGCCTCGCGGGCTCGGGCAAGCCGGCCATCATCGGCGTGTCGATCAGTCCCGGTACGATGGTATTCACACGGATACCAAAGGATGCGAGATCCCTGGCAATCGGGAGCGTCATACCAACCACGCCGCCCTTGGACGCACTGTAGGCCGCCTGACCGATCTGTCCTTCGTAGGCCGCGACGGACGCCGTATTGATGACGACACCACGGCACCCGTCCTCGGTGACGGGATCGTGCTTGGCCATCTCCTGCACGGCGAGTCGGGTGACGTTGAAGGTGCCGACCAGGTTGATGTCCAGAACCCGCTTGAAGTATTCGAGCGGCAAAGGACCATTTCGGCCCAGCGTACGGCCAGGTGTACCGATCCCAGCATAGTTGCAGCAAATGTGGATGTCGCCATGCGCGGCCATCACCTCAGCGATAGCGGCCGACACGGATTCCTCATCCGCGACGTTCACGGTGTGATAGCTCGCACCATCGCCAAGTTCCGCCGCGACATCAGCGCCGAGCTCGTCATTCAGGTCGAAGATGGCGATCCTGGCGCCCTGTGCCGCAAACCTGCGCGCTGTCGCGGCTCCCAGTCCGGATGCGCCGCCTGTCACGACGGCAATCTTCCCTTCTAATTCCATGTCCCTGTATCCATTGGCAGTTCGTTGAATCGGTCGCCGAAGAGCAGCCTCGGGCTGGGCTGTGGCGAAGTACTGGCCGGCATTTTAACGTTCAGGAGCTTCGGTATGGAGTGATTCCCGCGCCGTCAGCCGCGCGCTCACTCCGTACAACTCGATGAAGCTCGGTGATCTCTGGCGTGGCTGGGCGCGCAATTGGCATCCGGGACTTGCGCGGGTCAGGTCACTGCCCCCTTGTCTGGCCCGCGGGAAGTTTGCAAGACTGACTTCATTCCAGGCAGAAATGAGCGGTCTCTGAGATGCATGACCTATTGATCAAGGGCGGTCAGGTCTACGACGGGAGCGGCGCAGACCCTCAAACGGCTGACATCGCCATCGACGGTGATCGCATTGTCGAGGTCGGTCCATCGATAACAGCCTCCGCACGAGAAACGATCGACGCGGACGGCGCAATCGTCACCCCTGCCTGGATCGACATCCACACTCACTATGACGGCCAGGTGACCTGGGATTCTGAAATGAACCCCTCCGCCAGTCACGGGGTCGGGACGATTGTCATGGGCAATTGTGGCGTGGGTTTCGCGCCGGTGGCACCGGGCGGCGAGAAAGACCTGATCGAGCTGATGGAGGGTGTAGAAGACATTCCCGGGACTGCGCTGTACGAAGGCATGCCCTGGGGCGCGTGGANTACCTACGATGAGTATCTCGACTTCCTCGCGNGCCGGGAGTACGCGCTCAACNTCTCATCGTTGGTCGCGCACGGTGCAGTGCGCAATTACGTCATGGGGNAACGGGGCAGCACCAATCAGGCAGCCACCGAAGGTGATCTGTCGCAGATGTGCGAACTCGTGGAAGGTGCNCTCCGGGCCGGCGCCGTCGGATTCTCCACCTCCCGGATCATCGGCCACCGATCGATTCAGGGTGAGCCCGTACCGGGCACATTTGCCAACGACGCCGAGGTCATGATCATTGCCAGAGCGCTCAAACAGGCCGGCAAAGGCATCTTTCAGATCATCCCGTCCAGCACGCTCGGACCCGGGCGTGCGGGCTTCGCGGAACACTCGTCTCTCGAACAGGAGATTGATCTCATCTCGCAGGTGAGTCGCGAGAGCGGGAGACCCGCGACGTTCACTCTGTTTCAGGTCGATCACTGGCAAGACAAGTGGCGCGATGCGATCGAAAGGGTCAAACAGGGCAACGCGTCAGGGGCGCAGGTCTATCCGCAGATTGGCAGCAGACCAACCGGGTTGGTATTGAGCATGAATACCTATCATGCCTGGATGTTGAAACCGACCTACAGAAAGCTCCTCCATCTCCCGATCGAAGATCGTCTCCGGGAGATGCGCAAACCCGAAGTCAAGCAGGCGATTCTTCGCGAAGAGAATCTCGCGGACGTTGTGCCACCGGGTTCCATGGAGTTCGGCATCGCCAATGCCCAACTCAACATGGAAAGGACTTTCATACTCAAAAGCGACAGTACGTACGAACCACCGAGAGATACGGCCGTCGCGGCACTTGCCGGGGAAACGAACCTGCCCCCGGAGTCCTGGATGTACGACTACCTCGTCCAGGATGCCAGCAACATGCTGATCATGTTCTTCACCAACTACAGCGACTTCAGTCTCGATGCCGTGCGCGCAATGCAGTTGGATCCGACAACTGTCACCGGACTGTCCGACGCCGGCGCCCATGTGTCCCTGATCTTCGACGCGGTCAATCCCACCTACCAACTGACCTACTGGTCCCGGGACCGGACTCGAGGCGAAACGCTGCCGCTCGCTCATGTCGTCCATCGGGCGACCCGCAAAAACGCGAACCTCATGGGGTTCAGTGATCGCGGCCTGATCGGAACCGGAATGAAGGCGGACATCAACGTGATCGACTACGCGAACCTCCGCCTCGGCGAACTGGGCATCACCCAGGACCTCCCGGCAGGCGGGTCCCGACTGATGCAGGGCGCGAACGGCTATCTCGCGACGGTCATTGGAGGGGAACTCACCCGCCGTTTCGATCAGGACACCGGCGCTCGACCCGGACGACTGATTCGCAGCTAGCGTTGCCGCCCCCGGTACATCACCTGCAGGGCAGACCGCAGGCTCGGACGTTGCCCCGCAAACTTGCGCGGGGAACACGCCAGGCTGCGTTCTGCTCCGACATCACCCGCTGACCTGGTCGATGTCCGTCTGATTGAGACCGGCACGTTCGGCGGCCTTGCAGATCTCTGCCCAGGACGCGTCGTCGATTGGAATGCCGTCCGCCTCACGTGCGGCCTGGCTTTCCCGCTCCGGCTCGCCCGGCAGGCGAACCTTGTCGAACCCTTTCGCCGGCGTCGTGTCGTGCATGTAGGCAGAGAGGGCGTCGACTTCGTGCCGAAAGGTGTCGATCCCGCCGAACACTTCAGGATCGAGGATGAACATGAGCATGTGATTGACGATCGTTCCGACCCGTTCGTGCTCCGGCTGCATCGTCCACTCGCCCGCAAGTCCGCCGCCCAGCACCTCGCAGATGAAGGCGAGGCCGTAGCCCTTGTGCTTGCCGAACGGACCGAGCGAACCGCCGCGCATCAACGAGCTCGAGTCATTGGTTGCGACACCCTCCTCATCGAACAGGCTGCCTTCTGGCACCTCGACACCTTTCAGCGCCGCGACACGGACCTTGCCCATCGCGATGGCGCTGGTCGCCATGTCCAGCACGATTGGGTTTCCGGTTGTGGGCACCGCCACGCAGAACGGATTCGTCTGCAGACGGCGATCACGCCCGCCCCAGGGCGACACGTATGGGTCATGGCCCACCACGTTGACGAAGTGGACGGAGATCATCCCTTCAGCGGCACACCGCTCGGCGTAAGTCCCGATGCGGCCCAGGTGGTGATTGTTCCGGGCGCCAACACAGCAAAGCCCATTCTCCTTCGCTCGGTCGATCCCGAACTGGGTGGCCTGCATTCCGACGACCTGGCCGAACCCGAACTTGCCGTCGACGAGCAGCACCGAACCCTTGTCGCGAATAACCTCGGCATCGGCGTTCGGCTTGCAGGTGCCGGCCATGATGTTGTTCACGTAGGCAGGGATCATCCCCACGCCGTGCGAGTCGTGACCCTTGAGATTCGCGAGAACAAGGTGCTCTGCGGTTTCCCGGGCCCGGGGCGCGTCGGCGCCGGCGGCAAGGAAAATCTCCTCGGCGAAGGTCGAGAGGGTGGCGGGCGCAATCTGCATGAGGGTCTCCGGTGGTCCATTGAAGCGGCGGAGTTTACCGGCTCGGCCCGCTCTGCGCCGGAGGACCGACCCTTCAGGTACCCTCTCCACTCCACGGTTGGCGCCCTCGCGATGCGCATTGTGCTTCTCAACAAACCCTACGGTGTGCTGACCCAGTTCAGGGACCGGGACGGCCGGCCCACGCTCAGCATGTACGTCGACGACCCCAGCCTTCGCGTGGCCGGGCGGCTCGATCGCGACAGTGAGGGACTGGTTGTTCTGACTGACGATGGCGCAATGGCGCAGCGGATCACGCATCCGGCGCACGCGATGAGCAAAACCTACTGGGCACAGGTTGAAGGCCGACCCGACGACTCCGCCCTGCAGCCTCTCAGAAAAGGAATCGAACTGAAGGACGGCCTGACCCGCCCCGCGCGGATCGAGATTCGGCAACCCTCTGTCGACCTCTGGCCGCGCGACCCGCCGATCAGACATCGCGCACACATCCCCGACACGTGGATCACGCTGACGATCTCAGAAGGGCGCAATCGTCAGATTCGACGGATGTGTGCAGCGATCGGCTTCCCCGTACTGCGCCTCATCCGATACCGGGTAGGATCCTGGACGATCGATGGCCTGGGGCCAGGCGACACCCGGATGCTGCAACGCTGACGTCACCCGCTTCGGATGCAGCGATCCCCACCCTGTGACACCATGAATCCGTTTCGCGGTATCGCGCCCCCTCACAGGTGATGGACTCTGACATGACATTCGACCCCTCACGGATCAAAGCGCTGACCTTCGACGTCGGGGGCAGCGTGTTCGACTGGCAAACGCCGGTGATCGCCCACGTTGGACAACTCGCAGCGCACCACTCGGTGGAACTTGATGCCCACGAGTTCGCGCATCGCTGGCGACGGCGGTTCTTTGCGGTGATCGCGGAAATCCGCGCGGGCAAACGCACGAAGATGAACGCGGATGAAATCCACCGACATCTGCTGGACGGCGTCTGTGAACACTACGCACTGCCCGCGACGGACGCCGATAAGGACGAACTGACGTGGGTCTGGCACGCGATGGGTGTGTGGTCGGACGTGCCCGAGGCGCTCGAACGACTCCGCACCCGCTACAAGGTGACGATCCTGTCGGTACTGAGCCTTTCGATCCTCGTCGATTCATCCAAGCACGGGGGGATCAGTTGGGACGGCATGATGTCGTGCGAGTTCCTAACCCATTACAAGCCAGAACCCGAGTCCTATCGGCAGGGCGCTGCCCTGCTCGCCTGCGATGTCGGCGAGACCATGATGGTCGCCGTGCATCCCGGCGACCTTGCCGCCGCCGCCACGGCCGGCATGCGCACCGGCTTCGTCGAA
This sequence comes from Gammaproteobacteria bacterium, assembly GCA_002728675.1. Classification (GTDB taxonomy): domain Bacteria; phylum Pseudomonadota; class Gammaproteobacteria; order Pseudomonadales; family Azotimanducaceae. The sequence goes on along the minus strand of PBVL01000070.1, from coordinate 4,932 downwards.
CCGAAGATGGAAGAAGCAGGCAGCGCCGGCGACTCTTCCGGGTTCGACGTTCGTGCGAGCGACTACGCCGACTTCGCGACTCAGATGGGTTGTTAGCCTCGATGGACTTCGGACTCTTCATGTACTGCACGGTGGGCCGCCGCGCGGATCTTGAAGCCGGCATGGCCGGCCGCAACCCCGAGCTTTACCAACGGATGCTCGGGGAGATTGCGGACTACGCGAAGTTCGCGGAAGACCAAGGCTACTTCGGCTTTGGACATCCTGAGCACCACCTGCAGATCGAAGGCTTCGAAATCTCGAACGATCCGTGCCTGATGGCCATGTGGCTCGGTTCACACACCGAACGGCTCAGGGTCATTACCTGCGGCTTCGTCTCAACCGCCAACAACCCGCTCGTCACGGCTGAGAAGATCGCGACGCTCGACAACATGCTCCAGGGGCGTTTCGGTGTGGGGCTGGTCCGTGGCTACCAGGCGCGCTGGCTGTCGAACTACCGCGTCAAGGACGATCTTGTCGCTGTGGGCCCGTGGAACGCGAAGAGTGCGGACGACGACAGAAACCGCGAGTATTTTGCGGAGTTTGTCGAGGTGGTCACCAAGGCGCTCGCGAACGAAACGTTCAGCCACCGCGGCAAACACTGGAACTTCCCGCCCGAGAACTTCGTCAATCCCCACGAACATCCCGCCTACGTGAACTACGGGCAGGGCGTCGCTGCCGACATGGCGGTGTCCGAAGTCGGGATTGCGCCCAAACCGTTTCAGAAGGAGATCCCTCTTTACGGCGGGTTCTCGGCAAGTCTGCGCACCGCGAAATTCTGGGCGCAGTACAAAGGCCGCCCGATCGTGCTGTCCGGCAACATCGAGTTCCTGCAACTGCTTTGGAAAGAATGGGGAGAGGAGGCCCGCCGCCACGGCCACGAGTTCGAACCCGGTGACGAGGCCTGCTGGGGCGGGATCATGATTTGCGCCGAAACCGACGCGAAGGCCCAGGCCCTGTTCGAGGACATGAACTGGTTCTGGAAAACCTGGGCAACCCCGTTCGGCCAGGGCATGCCGGAGTTGCTGGTCGGTTCGCCCGATACGCTGAACCGGCGAATCGAGGAGATCGCGAACGCCGTTCCCATCAAGGAGGCGTTCCTCCTCATCCCGCAGGGCCTGCACACACCTGCACAGATTACTGATTCGCTGGGACTCTTCTCCGAAAAGGTGATGCCCAACTTCAGCGGCTGACCGTTGTCTGAGACTGCATTCGACTACGTCATCGTCGGTGCGGGTTCCGCCGGGTGCGTGCTCGCCAACCGACTCTCCGCGGACCCTGCAACGAGCGTCCTGCTGATCGAGGCAGGTGGATCAGACCGGCGCCTCTTCTCGCGCATGCCCGCAGCGTTCTCCCTGCCGATGGGGCGCCCCTCCTTTGACTGGTGTTTCAGGGCAGAACCCGCGTCGCGCCTCGCCGGGCGCAGTCTCGACTGTCCTCGCGGTCGTCTGCTGGGAGGCTCGTCATCCATCAACGGGATGGTCTGGGTGCGCGGCAACGCCGCGGATTTCGACCGCTGGCAGACCCTGGGCGCGGCGGACTGGGATTTTGCGCACTGCCTGCCGTACTTCAAACGTGCCGAACGTGTGTCGGCCGACGGGACCTCGGACGACTTCCGCGGGCGCGGCGGCCCGATCGTCGTCAGTCGCGGCACGATGGATAACCCGCTGTTTGCAGCATTCCTCGATGCCGCCGGGGAGGCCGGCCACGCGCGCTCTGACGACCTCAACGGTCAGGTCCAGAAAGGGTTCGGGGCGCTCGAGATGTCGGTCGACGCGGGTGTTCGATGCAGCACCGCACGTGCGTACCTCGAACCGGTACGCTACCGGCCAAATCTCTCCGTTCTGACCGGAGCGACGGTCTGCGGAATCGACATCGCGGGCGACCGCGCGTTGGGTGTGCACTATCGGCAGCGAGCTGGGCTTGTTCACGTCGGCGCGTCCCGCGAAGTGATCCTTTCCGCGGGCGCAATCGGCTCACCGCACCTGCTGCTCCTCTCGGGTGTCGGCCCCGAAGATGAACTGAGAGAGCACGGAATTGCTCCCAACCTTGTGCTTCCCGGCGTGGGGGCCAACCTCATGGACCATCTCGAGGTCTACGTGCAGCAGAGCTGTGTCGAACCCGTCTCTCTGAACCGGCAACTGGGCCTCATGGGGAAAGCCGCGATTGGGCTCCGGTGGCTCGCCACCCGAACCGGGGCCGGCGCAACGAACCACTTCGAAGCGGGCGGCTTCGTCAGGAGTCATCCCGGCCTCGCGAGCCCTGACATCCAGTTCCACTTTCTGCCGGCCGCGGTCTCATACGACGGCAGCCGGGCGGCCGCTGGCGACGGCTTTCAGGTCCACGTTGGACCCATGTTGAGTCCAACGCGTGGGCGCCTCAGCCTGCGGAACACCGACCCGCTTGCCGCGCCAAGGCTCGATTTCAACTACATGGCGGACACGCGGGATTGGGAAGTGTTCCGCACCGCCATCCGCAAGGCCCGTGAGATCTTCGCGCAACCGTCACTCGCCCGTTTCAGCGGTCCCGAGATTGCTCCGGGTCCGGACGCGGACAGCGACGCGGCCCTGGACAGCTTTATCGCAAGGAACGCCGAGAGCGCTTATCACCCCTGCGGCACGTGCCGAATGGGCGAAGATGCCGACGCAGTGGTCGACAGTGAATGCAGAGTCCGGGGGATCGATGGCCTCCGCGTGGTCGACTCCTCGATCTTCCCGCACATCACCAACGGGAATCTCAACGCCCCGACGATCATGGTCGCCGAACGCGCCGCCGATCTGATTCTGGGCAACGCCCCTTTGGCGCCGGAATCGCCGACACCTCGATGACGCTCAGGCCGCCGCCTCCGTGCGGGACAGTTCCCCAAGCAACTGCCAGGCGGACTCCCGCACATAACGCTGGGTCACCATCAGACGGGGTGCTGGCGAAGGGTTCGGTGCCAGCGTGTGCAGCAGGCGCATGTCCATCAGCCAGACGTCGCCCGGTTCACCCGTGAACTCCACCACCTGCACTTCAACCCCGTCCACGGTCTCGGACGTTTCGAGGAGTCGTTCGCGGTTTTTGCTCTTCGCACTCAACAGATCCGCAAAGGTGTCATAACGCTTGAGGACACCCTTGACCCGTTTCGATCTGAGCACGCCCGTGGACGGATTCCCGACCCGATGGGAGCCCGCCACAACCAGTGTCCCACCGCAGCGCGGCTGCACCGGCGCGAGGAACGTGAACATCTGGTAACCCGGCTCGTCACACCCGGCAAACCGCGGCAGATCGACGTGCCAGATGGTGGATGGCAGAAACCACTCGTCGGCATTGTTCAGGGTGAAGAGCGGCTGCGGCCGATCCATGAAGGTAAAGAGGTCCTCTCCGTCCAGAAGGTCCTGAATCGTCGCGCGAAGGTCCTCAGTATCGAGGAGACGAAGTTCCTTCGCTTTCTTGATGCGTTTGCCGGCGAACCCGCCATTCGGCCACTTGGGGCGCTCCGCTGGGACAATCCAGTCAGTACCGTCAAAATGCCCCTCATCGAGCATGACGCGTTCGACGCGCTCGCGGACGGGGCGGAACGCCGCCTCGGGCAGGAACCCCGGCAGATGCAGCACGCCCCGATCACGCAGGCGTGCCTTCTGATCGTCGTTCAACATGCAGAGTCCCCCTCCAGCGGTCACTTTAGGCGTCGTGTGTGATTCCCGGCAACCCTTCGCTTCCCCCGTGGTAACGTCAGCAACTTGCCTCGGAGGATCCATGGACGCCATCGCGAAAGATCGCTGGTTCGAGGCCAGCGCCGTGCCGGGCGGCACGCCGCCGCTCAGTGACGAGCAGGTCACGCACTGGCGCGAACGAGGTCATACCTTCGTGGCCGCCCTCCTGCCGGCCCGTCTCATCGAGACGCTCACCACATCGGTCACCGACGCGGTCCCCGCGGCAGGCTCCGACGCGGCCGAGCGCGTCACCAGCTTTGGCAGCAAACTGCAGTTTCCCAGCAACCTCGCGGGGTTCAACGAACTCACTTTGCATCCGGCGTTGCTGGAGGCAATTGCGCAACTCCTCGACACCGCCGTCACGGACCTGCGGCTCACCCAGTCCACCGCCTGGCCAAAGTACGGACGGCGAACACGTGCGGGTGGCAGGCAGGACAATCAGGACCAGCGTATTCACGTCGACTACCCCAACCACACGCTGGTCCACCCCCCCGAGTGGCACCGACCCGAGGCGGTGGAGGTGATCGTCTATCTGGGCGACGTCGAACACACGGGCGGACCGACCGCGGTCGTACCGCGAGCCGGCCCGGACGACCCGCACTATCAATGGCCGATCGTGAACACTCCCGGCGTGGGTGACCTGCTTTATGTGAACGACCGGCAGTCCGCCGAGGCCTATCTTGCGGAAGAACGGCCCGGGATTGCCGACTGGCGACAGAGCCTGTACGACGCGGAGCGATACGTTCGCTTCCACGCGGGTGACGTACTCCTGTATCGCCACGATACCTGGCACCGCGGGACACCGATGAAGGAAGGGACCCTGCGACTCGCGCACAACCTGACCTACCGACGCGCCGACGCGGAGTGGATTTCGACGCTGCACCCCGGCTGGGCCTGGTCGGCGTATCGTCCCGACCGGTTTTTCGAACGCCTGATCGCTACGGCAAGTCTCGAGCAGCGCGCCGTCCTAGGTTTCCCCCAGCCGGGCTCCCGATACTGGACACGCGCCACCATCGCCGCAATCGAGGCGCGGCACGGCCCGATGGGCATGGACCTCACGCCCTACCGCGACGCACTGGGGAACTGAAGGCGCCCTCTGCCGCGTCTAGGTGTGTAAAGCCAGTAGGTTGTTCATGTTGATCCCCAGAGTGTTGATGGGGCATTGGTAATCGATTCCGGCGTGTTGTCGGTGCCAGTTGTA
>PBVL01000250.1 GCA_002728675.1 Gammaproteobacteria bacterium | reverse complement strand
CGAAAAATCACAGACAGCCAACCCACCGTTATTGATCAACGGCAAGGCACAGTTCCCCTCCGGTAACTTCCTGATCGCCGACTCCGCCCTGCGCAACGCCAACTTTGTGACCGTGATTGAGACGAAGGATTTCGACCTGAGCGAGGCCGCCGATGTGCACCTCGGTTTTTATAGTCATTACACCCAGAACCAAGATAACTCCGCGAGTGTCGAATACTCGATCGACGGCGGGGACACCTGGCTGCCGGTGCTCTACATGCTGGACCAAGCCGACATCGTCACAGGTGACGACGGCACTGTCGACGCCGAGGCCACACTCAATGCCGCCCACGGCGACGTGGCCCTCGTGAACAACATCCTGTTTCAAGACGATGACGAAATCTGGGACATGGAGCCGCTCGAGGAAGCGCTCGGCGGCAGCTACGGCGCGTTCATCGGCGCGGAAATCGACGACTCACTCGCGCCGTACATCAGCGGACGAGTGGACGACAACCACGCAGAGTCTCGACGCTTCGAACTTCACCGGATCCCCAGAGCGGACAATCAGGCCAAGGTGCGGATTCGCTTCGCCATGAATGGCACGTGGAGCTGGTACTGGGCAGTCGATAACTTTGGCCTGTACAGCATCGAGGAGACGACCCCGACCGCACCGGACATCGACAGCATCTCGGTGAAAGGCGGCGTGGTCACCATTAACTGGCTGGGCGCGGCCGGGGTGCGGTTGCAGAAATCCACCCGCTTGGCCAAGCCGGATTGGCAGGACGTACCCGGCACCAACGGGGAATCCTCGGCACAGGAGGTTGCTGATCAGGCCGAATCGTACTATCGTCTCATCCGCGATTAGCCCGGCCCGCTTGGCCAAGCGCACGATGAGAAAAAGAGACACAGGCCCGACCAACCAGACGCGGGGGTTTACCCTGATCGAGCTGCTGGTAGTCATTGCGATCATCGCCATCCTCGCCTCGCTGCTTCTGCCGGCACTGGCCCGGGCCAAGGGCATGGCGCAACAGATCAGTTGTCTCAATAACCTCAAGCAGCTTGGGCTGGCCGTGCAACTGTACTCCGGCGACAACGACGACTGGATCAACCCGATTCAGGATCGGATCGCCCCCGGCCTCGAGTCCAGCTGGAGACCGTACCTGTACAGGTACCTTGGTGCGACGTGGGACAACGACAAAAAGATGTTCCTCGGCGGCAGCAAGCAGACCTACGATTGCCCGACCGAAAACGCCAAGGGCAAAAAGGGCGATGTATATCACTTGGGCAAACCGGCCATCGTCGGGCAGTTCCGTTTTGGAGAGATCGGCATCGCCAGCGGCATCGGTGCGGTCAACGTGCACTGGGTCAAGGGCGGCGCGCAGCCTCCGTTCGGCCGACCGGCCGGCTACGAAAACAATCTCTGCAAATGGGGCTCGGTGGAATCGGCCTCCGAAATGATTCTTCTCGGCGACGGACACAGCAACCTCGGCGGCTGGCCCAACGACGCCTGGTGGATCTGGAAGGACTTGGGTAACGCGAACTCCGCGGGATACAACCGGTTCATCCAAAACGACCCGGGCGCAATGCGGCACGGTGGTAAGTCCAACTACGTCTTCGGCGATGGTCGCGCAAAGCTGCTCGACCCGAACATGATCCCCTGTGACGAGTCAGCCTGCTGGTGGTCTGCACCGCGCAGCCCGCACTGACATGGCGCTAAAAAAAGAGCAGAAAAAACAGCTGACCCTTGACGGTGTGCTGTTCGGGCTGGCCATCCTGTTTTTCTTCCTGTTCAACCGCGCCGCCCCGGAACCGATGGAATTTTTTTACGATGAGAGCGAAGAGGTGTTGTTTGAGGCACCCGCCGGCTCCATCCCGCCCATCCGTGGAATCAACGACAACGTGGTGGACGGCGTTCGGGCCATCGTCATCGCCCCAAAAGGCAAAAGCCGGGACGCCTCGGCCCGCCGAATCGCCTACCTCGAGAAATGGTCTTCGCAATTGAAACAACAGCTCGAGGCCGCCGCAAAGGCCAAGGAAGCAGGCTACGCCGTGCCAAACGTCATCGATCGTTCCGCGAGAAATTTCCACCGGTTTGTGCGCACCGTCGACTCGCCCAAGTGGCACTCCATGAATACCGACCAGGCGGCCCGGATCATTGCAGTGTTGCGAACCAAGGACAGTCAGGGGAAACTCCCCGAGGTGTGCACTCCGAATTACTGACCCGGCTCGCCGCACCCCGGATTTTGGTGTCGGCCATGAAACATCATTGACTTATATCGATGGAAACTTCCTCCTTTAGTTTTCCCACAAACGTCCTTTCAGGCGCGGGTGTTATCGACCGGCTCCGGGGCATGCTACCCGCACTGGGCATCCACCGGCCACTGGTCGTGACCGATGCGGGGCTGCTGTCGACCGAGGCCTACAAAAAACTCGCGGCCGCCCTGCTCCCCGGCGAGCCGGATCGCGACTGGTTTTTGCACTCCGACGTGCAGCCCAACCCCACCGAGGCCAACACCCGGGGCGCGGCCGAGCTGGCCCTGGCTAAGGGTTGCGACGGCGTCATCGGCCTCGGCGGAGGCAGTGCACTGGACGCCGCCAAGGTCTGCCGCATCCTCATCAAGCAGCCGCAGCTCAAGCTCGCCGACTACGACTGGGAGGCCGACTGGAGCGGGCTGTTACCGTTCATCGCCGTGCCCACCACCGCCGGTACTGGCAGCGAAGTTGGCCGCAGCGGCGTGGTCACCCCGGACGGCTCCGACAGCAAGGGAATGTACTTTCACCCTGAACTTCTCGCCCGCTGTGTTTTTCTCGACCCGGAATTGACCACCGGACTGCCAGCCGGGTTGACCGCCGCCACCGGACTCGACGCTCTCACCCACTGCATCGAGTCGTTCACGTCGCCGGCGTTTCAGCCGTTGTGCGACGGCATCGCGCTCGAGGGCATCGCGCTCATCGTCCGCGCTCTGCCCACGGCCATTGCCGACGGTACTGATCTCGATGCGCGCGGCCACATGCTCGTCGCCGCCGCGATGGGCGGCGTGGCGTTTCAAAAGGATCTCGGGGCAACCCATTCTCTGGCGCATCCGCTTTCCGCCATTTGCGGTGTGCACCACGGCACGGCCAACGCCATCTGTCTGCCGCATTTCATGCGCCACAACGCCCGGCAAAAACCGGGAGTCTATCGGCGCATCGGTATCGCCTGCGGGCTCGACGTCGTCTCGTGCAGCGACACCGATGCCGACGAGTTGACCGTCCAGTTCGTCGACGACTTTATCCGGCGCTGCGGCATGCCCACCTCACTCGAGGAAGTCGGCGTGAAGGAGGAGCACATCGAGGCTCTGAGCGATCAGGCGTGGCTGGATCCCTGCCACCAGACCAACCCGGTACCGGTCTCGCGCGAGGATTTGAAGGAACTTTTTCTGAAGGCACTGTGAGCGACTTCCCCACCCAACTTTTGATCAACGGCCAGTGGCTCGACGGCTCCGGGGCCAAGCGCTTGGCCATCGTCAACCCAGCGACCGAGGAGACGTTCGCCGAGGTCAGCTCCGCCACAGCCGATGAAATTGGCCAGGCCGCCGAGGCGGGTCAGGCGGCGTTCGAGTCCGGTTGGCGCGACATGCCGCCGGGCGAACGCACCCGGTTGCTACGCAACTTGGCCAAGCGCATACACGAAAACGTCGAAACCCTCGCCCAACTCGAAACCCGTAACGTCGGCAAACCGATCGGCGATGCCCGCTGGGAAGCCGATGCCGGGGCCAAGGTATTCGACTATTATGCCGGGGCCATTGGCCACCTTTGCGGCCAGACGATCCCCGTAGCGCGTGGTGGATTCGACTTCACGCTGCGGCAGCCGATGGGCGTCATCGCCGCGATCACGCCGTGGAATTTTCCATTCCTCATCGCCTGCTGGAAGGTCGCCCCGGCACTTGCCGCCGGTAACTCGGTCGTCCTCAAGCCGGCATCGCTCACTCCATTGACCGCGCTGATGTTGGGCCAACTGGCACAGGAAGCCGGCCTGCCGGACGGCGTGCTGCAGGTGGTGCCGGGTAGCGGATCGGAAGCCGGCAATGCGCTGGCCACCCACCCGCTCGTGCGCAAAATCGGCTTCACCGGCTCAACCGAGGTCGGCGCGACCATCATGAAATTGGCTGCCGATGATATCAAACGGGTGTCCCTCGAACTGGGCGGCAAGTCACCGAACATCGTCTTCGCCGACGCCGACTGGCAGCGCGCCGCAGCGGAGTCCCCGATGAGCGTCTTCGCCAACACCGGCCAGGACTGCTGCGCCCGCAGCCGCATGTTCATCGAGCAATCCGTCTTCGACGGTTTTGTCGATCAATTCGTCGCCGCCACAGAGTCGCTCAAGATCGGCAACCCGATGGACGAAGCCACACAGGTCGGCCCGATGGTCAGCGCGCCGCAGCGCGAGCTTTCCGAGTCGTACATCGCCGGGGCGCGGGACGCGGGACGTGAGATTCGCACCGGCGGCGACCGGCCAAACGGCGGAGGCTTTTACCTCAATCCAGCCGTGGTCACCGGCGTCGAGACCGAAGATCGCGCGTGGCGCGAGGAGATATTCGGACCGGTCGTCTGCCTGCGCCCGTTCACCGACGAGACTGAGATGCTGCGCGAAGTCAACGACACTAACTTTGGCCTGAGCGGCTCCGTTTGGTCGAACGACCTCAGCCGCGCGCTGCGCGTGGCGCGCCAGGTCGAGAGCGGTGTCATCAGCATCAACAGCCACTCCAGCGTACACACTGAGGCACCGTTCGGTGGATTCAAGCGCAGCGGCCTTGGGCGCGATCTCGGCATGTCCGCGATGGAAGCCTGCACCGAGGTGAAAAATATCTACGTCGGCGAGTAGGCAATGGAGTTTCAAGTTTTCAGTTTCAAGTTTCAAGATACGGCTAATGCCCCAAGCCGCTTGGCCAGGCGCGCATCCAACTGGTTCGCCATTCGATGCCTGCTGCTGGGCGCACTCGCGCTTGGCCAAGCGGCTTGGGCGGGTGTGACGGCCTACAACGATTTTGGTGCGCCCAGCCTGCGAAACAACTCTATCTCCCGCATAGGCGCGACTTTGGCTGAACTGAAAGCCGGCAACGGCAGCGTCATAAAAACAGGCACCCTGATCAACTTCACCAGCGGTCAGACCAGCGGCATCAATTTGAAATTAACCGTGACCGGCTCGCCGCTTGGCCAAGCGGAGATCGGTGCCGACGCTCCCGCCGAAACTGAGGCCGGTACTGTCTTCGGGGAAAAGGTAAACTGTGAAGGCGGCTCGCCACTCCCCGCGGGCAAGGTGCATTTCATCGACCTGTCCGGCCTCGACCCGGCCAAGCGCTACGAATTGGTATTGTTCGCAAGCGACGCGGCCGGTGGCGAAGCCAAGCCGGTATCATTCACGTTATGGGATGTGTCGTCGTTTGAAAATCGCAGTGACATCGCACCGGACAGGGTGACAATCAGCGGCCAGTTTAACCGCACGACAACCATCGAAACCGCCGGGAACGACAACGCGGCGCGGGGCGATGTCTGCCGGTTTGCGTCCATCCGATGCGGTGCCGACGGCGACCTCCGCGTGATCCTCCAACCGCCCAACGGCAGCCAGTTGAAAGCCCTCATGCTGCGAGAACAAACACCGCCGGTGCTCGCCGGCAAACCGATGATCGAACTCGGTGAAGACCATGCCGTCATCCAGGCATCGTTGGCCGACATAACCGGCGGCCCGGTTCAACTGCGCTGGCGCGTGGCCAACAGCGACTCCGCTTGGCAGTCCGTGGCACTCACACCGGATGCAACCGGCGCGGTCTCGGCCCAACTCGATTCGCTGGCGGTATTCGTCGATCACGAATTCATTTTCGTGCAGTCGACCCCGCAGGGCGAAGTCACCTCGGAGCCGCGGATGATTCGTCCGCAAAAAACCGGGATCATTTATTCGACCGGATTCGAGCCGACCGAGCCGGTAGCTTTCCTGCCCGGGGCCATCACCACAAAAACGGGGCCGTGGCGCGTGGCCAAGGGCCGGGCCGAGGTGCAGACCAATCGCGTCGCGCATGGCGGCCAGGCGGTGCGCACCGGCGATTGCGTCATTGAGATGACGCTGAAAAACCCGGCGAAAATACTCTGGGCCGATGCCTTCATTCAGGATCCCGGTATCAGCCAGACGCGCAAAATCCCGGACGGCAAGGCCAGCAGCGTGCTGCTGTTTCACGCCGGCAAACTCCTCGCGCTCGATGGCGACGGCAACGGCAGCGGCAAATTCGTCACAGCCGCCGAACTTCCAGGCGACCGCTTCACGAGGCTGACCATTCGCACCGACTACGAGGCCAAGCGCTTCGACGTCTGGGTGGATGGCAAGCCGGCCCTGGCCAAGCTTGGATTCAAGGACAACTCGGTCACCCAGTTTCACGGGGCCAAGCGGCTCGCCGGAGCGAACAGTTATCTCGATGACTTCAGCCTATCGACCTGGGGTCTAGACCGCGACAGCGACGGGGACAGCCTCAACGACCTCGACGAGGCTAAGTTTTACGGCTCGTATCCATTGCTGGCCGACAGTGACCGAGACGGGGCGAGTGACGCTCAAGAAATCGCTGCAGGCACCCACCCGGCCGATCCCAGTTCAATCTTCGCCGTAAAGATCGACTCGACAGCCAGCGACCAAACCAAGCTGTCGATCCCAACGGTCACCGGCCTCGAGTACACGCTGCAACGCCGGGCCGCGCTTGGCCAGGGACAGTGGCAGACCGTGCCGGGTTTTGAAAACGTGCCGGGCGACGGCAGCGTGCAGTCGTTCCTCGAGACCCCGGACGGGCGCAACTACTTTTACCGCGGCGTCATCGTCAACCGCCTCAACCCCGAGAACCCCTAATGGAGATGAATCGCCCAAACTGCCGGTCTGTCACTTTCATTTTGCGAAACTCATTTGGCGGTCGTTCACTTTTTGTGGGAACTGGCCGCGAACACCGCGACAGCGTCTTGGAGTGCGGCAGTCCCTGCCGCATTCGGGCCCGCTCCAAAGCGGTGCGGAGCACCACACTCCAAGACGCTCCCGCGACTGCCCCAAGCCGCTTGGCCACGCATTGCCTTCTTTGGGCTTCACTGCTGTTCAGCTTCGTTTCCGTTCACTCGCAGAGTCCGGTGAATGAGTGGGTTCTGTCTCCGGCGAATATCGATGTCACCACGGTGAAGGATCTCGCCGGCGATGAGGAAGGCCTATTGCACGGGCGGATGGCGACCATCCAAAAGCCCCCCGCGTTGTACTTCGACGGAACGGACACCTACATCGAGTTGGCCGGCAAGGAGGAGCCCAAGTCGCTGCCGAAAAGCAAGCTCACCGCCGAGGCGTGGGTGGCTGTAAACTCCCCCGCCGAATGGGGCGGCATCGTCGGCTGCCTGCAGGACAACGGCAGCTTCGAGAAAGGATGGGTGCTTGGCTACAACAACGACAAATTCAACTTCGCCCTTTCCACCAGTGGCGACCTCACCTACCTGAACGCCTCCGTTCCGTACGAGACCGGCCGGTGGTATCACGTTGTCGGCACCTTCGACGGCTCGCGGATGCGACTCTACGTCAACGGCGTCGAGCGCGGCAGCAGCAGTCAGCGCCGGGGAACCATCGACTACTCGCCGGCCACGTTCGTCATCGGCAGCTACCTGGACGACAACGAGTTTTTTCCGCTCGAAGGCTTTATCTCCGGGGTGCGAATCTACAATCGTGCCCTCACCGGCCAGCAGGTTCGAAATCGCTACAACAGCACAAAAAGCAGCCACGCCACCCGACCCAAGCCGCCGACCGTGGCCAGCAACCGCGACCTGAGCGCCGGCCCNTATCTNACGTTTACCGCGAGGGATCGGGCGGTGGTACGCTGGGAAACGGCTCAGCCGATGNCCACCCGCCTCGCCTACGGCACCTCGCCCANGCTGGGCAACCGCATCAACTTGGGCAACAAGACTCAAAAACATGAAGCCACGATCGACGGGATCACGCCCGGTGCCACGTACCACTACTCGGTTGGTGTCGAGCGCGAGGGGNCAGTTCAATGGCTCGCGCCGGCGACTGGCGAATCCGATTTCAACTACGCTCGGCGGGACATCAGCACGATCGCGTCGCCGTTCGCCGAGGATGAACGAATGCGCAAAAGCCGCGCTGCCGCCGAGGCGATTCTCGCGGCCACCGGNATCCGCAAGGGCTACGCGATCGACTACGGCTGCGGCGAAGGGCGACTGNCGTTCGCCTTGGCCAAGCGCACCGAATTGACNGTCATCGGCGTGACCGCCGACGCAGCCGAGGCGGCCCGCGCCCGGGCGGNGCTGCGGCNGGCCGGCATTTACGGCACACGGGTGACGATCCATCACCGCCCCTTGGCCAAGCTCGGGCACACCGANCACCTNTTCAACCTCGCCGTGTCGAGCGAACTACTGCACGAGGGCACGCTGCCCGGCGACCGCGCGGAACTGCTACGCGTCCTCCGGCCAAGCGGCGGCGTACTCGCGCTGGGTGGCCTNCCGCAGGGCCGCTTGGCCAAGCTCATTGCCGGGTCGCCCCTCGAAGCCACCACCGCTACTGAGCCAAGCGGCGACCTGCTCCTGGCCAGGCGCAAGTCGCTCNATGGCGCGGGTGAATGGACGCATACCTACGGCACCGCCGCGCAGACCTCCAACAGCNGCGACGAGATCGTCAACGGCGGCCGGATGGCCCTGCAGTGGTTCGGCAAACCGGGCGCGCGCGGCATGATCGACCGGCAGGGCCGCAACCCGCCGCCGCTCACCAGCAACGGNTTTCTCTACGTGCAGGGCGACAATCGNATCTGGGGGCAGGACGCCTTCAACGGGACGATCCTTTGGAACTACGAGTTCCCGAGCGAACTGCGCCGNGTCAACACGCCGCGCGACGGNAGCAACATGTGCGCGGACGACTCGTCGCTGTTCGTCGCAATGCGCGATCGCGCCTACCGGTTCGACGGCCGTACCGGCGGACTGCTCCGGAGCTTCCCGGTGATCGCCNGGGGCGNGGCCAACTGGGGCTACATCGCCAACGACGGAGACCTGCTTTTCGGCAGNAGCATCAAGCCCGGCTCGGAATACACNAAGTTCAAGGGCACTCCGTATTGGTACGACTCCACCGGCACACAGGACACGGCCAAGATTTGCAGCGACAACCTGTTCGCCATCGACAAGCGGACCGGCGGAAAAAAATGGGAGTACCGTGGCGGAAAAATTATCAACTCCAGCATCGCCATCGGCGGCGGNCGCGTNTACTTCGTCGAGTCCAACTCGTCGAAAATCCAGAACGAGCCAACCAGCCGAATCGCCTCCAGCAGCCTTTGGTCNAGCCTGCGCCTCGTCGCGCTCAACCAGAAAAACGGAGCCAAGGTCTGGAGCAAGTCGATCACGGTCAACAATTCGCTTTACCCTGTCGTGTTTTTCCTCACGCAGGCCGGGGATCGTTTAATCCTCAGCTACACCACCACGAGGTATTACGTGGACGCCTACTCCACCCGTGACGGAAGNAAGGTTTGGTCGAAAAACCACTNGTGGAACCGCGACCATCACGGCGGGCACATGTANCACCCGTTGATCATCGGCGATGCTGTGCTTGTCGAACCGTTCGGCTATCGATTGTCCAATGGCTCCGTCGTCCATCGCGGACTGCCGCAACGCGGCGGATGCAGCACCATGTCCGCCTCGAAAGACACGGTGCACTACATCAACTGGGACTATGACAAGGGCTCAATGTATTTTTGGGACGTCGCCACCAACCGGCGGCGGCTGATGGTNGGCTCGCGCTCGAGCTGCTGGCTTTCGCTGATTTCCGGCAACGGAATGATCCTCTCGCCNACGGCCAGCTCCGGCTGCCGATGCCGTTATCCCATCCAAACCTCGATCGGGTTCACGAGACGATGACGCTGNGCAAAACAAAACGACTGCTTGGACTGGCGATTGTCATCGCTTGGNCNAGCGCTTGGCCAAGCGCTGCCGACTGGCCGACCTACCGGCACGACAACCAGCGCAGTGCCATCACCGCCGAGACACTCAAGCTGCCGTTGGCCAGGCGCTGGCAGATGATCCCGGCGCAACCACCCTCCCCGGCCTGGGCCAAGCCGGCCAAGTTCGATTTTTACGTCTCGCCGCAGTCGCGCAAGCCGCTCGTGCACCGCCTGGCCTACGACCATGCCTACCATGTCACCGCCGTCGGCGACCGCGTGTTTTACGGCTCATCGGCCGAGCACACGGTGCATTGTCTCGATGCCTACAGCGGAGCGGAGCAGTGGGTGTTTTTCACCGACGGCCCGGTGCGGTTCGCGCCGACGATTGACAACGGCCGCGTCTACGCCGGCTCGGACGACGGCACGGCCTACTGCCTCGACGCCGCCACCGGCAAGCTGATCTGGAGCCACACCGCTGCCAGCGAGAAAAACGTCCTCGTCCCGAACGACGGCCGGCTGGTTTCGCCGTGGAGCGTGCGCAGCTCGGTCGCCGTGGACGGCGGCACGGCCTTTTTCACCTCCGGTTTTTTCCCGCACGAGGGCGTCTACATGAGCGCCGTCGATGCCGTCACCGGCAGGGCAACCGGGAGGCATCACTGGAAACAGCACCATCTCAACAAGGGCTCATTCCAAGGCTACATGCTCCTGTCGGACTCGCGAATCTACATGCCGGGCGGACGCAGCACGCCGTTTTATTTTGATCGACGCACCGGCAAACGGCTCGGGCAGTTTGCCAAGGGCAACGGCATGGGGTCGTTTGCGCTGCTGGCGGACAACCGTATTTTTCACGGCCCGGCGGACCGGAGCGGTGGCGTGCTCACGGAGGCAGGCCTGACCGGTGACAAGGCGGCCTCGCACACCGATGCGCTCGACATGATCGTCGATGCGCAGGCGATGTATCTGCTCACCCCAGACAAGGTCACCGCGATGACCCGCAGCAACCGGCGCGCGCGCTGGAGCGAGCCGGTCGAGGCCGGCAACTCACTCGCGCTCGCCGGAGACACGCTGTTTGTCGGCAGCGCCGGGAGGGTCAGGGCCTTCAATGCCCACAGCGGACGCAAGCTCTGGAGCGAAGCCGTGCCGGGCCGCGCGCTGGGGCTGGCCGTGGCCAACGGCGCCCTGCTGGTCAGCACCGACACCGGCGCCATCATCAGCTTCGGACAGGCCGACGACCAACCAAGCGCCTGGATTTTATTCTAAATGGGAAACTTAAAAGCGATCACGTTTGACCTCTGGGACACGCTCGTCATTGACGACTCCGATGAAGCCAAGCGGAAGGAACGCGGTCTGCGTTCAAAATTCGACGAACGGCGGCATCTGCTTTGGGAGGCGCTAAACAACGCGGACCCCATCGACCCGGAGACGGTCCAGCTCGCCTACAACGTTGGCGATGCTGCGTTCAACAAAGTATGGAAGGAACACCACATCACTTGGCCCATCGCCGAGCGGCTTCGCGTCATCCTAAAGGGACTGCGCCGCGAGTTGCCGACTGACTCATTCGACGCCGTCGTCCGCGCGCACGAGGAGATGGAGGTCGACATTCCGCCGGATGCCATGCCCGGTGCCGCGCCGGTACTCGAGCGCTTGGCCAAGCGCTACAAACTTTGCATCGTGTCGGATGCCATCGTGTCGCCCGGAATCTGCCTCCGGCGCGTGCTGGAAAACCACGGACTGGCCGCACCGTTCAGTGGGTTTGCCTTTTCGGACGAGGTCGGCCATAGCAAGCCGCATCGCTCGATGTTCGACTCGGCGGCGCAGCAGCTTGGAGTCGAGATTGGCGAGATGCTGCACGTCGGCGACCGCGACCACAACGACGTCAAGGGGCCGCAGCAACTTGGCATGAAGGCGATCCTGTTCACTGCCTCACGCGATGTGGACAAAGGGGCGACCACGGCGGATGCCATCTGTGAGTCATTCGACGAACTGGAAGCCGCGATTGAACGGCTGGACGCCTAGCGGCGCATGTTCGGCAGGACGAGGTGTTTGATCCAGTTGCGCGCCTCGACCGTGCGCAGCGACTCGTCGAGGACGGTCGGCTTGAGATCCAGCGCCGCGATGATGTCCTCCCGCGAAGGGTCGGCGTGCAGCGCCTCCAGTTGATCAATGTGAGCCAGGCCTTCGGCTTCATCCGCGAAAAATCCAAGCCGAATGAGTTTCTCCATCCGGCAAAACATCAGCCGGGCCATCTCGTGCAGGTCGTACTCAGGGTGATATTGCAGCCCCCAAAACTCGGCACCCTCATGCTTCACGACCACCGACTGCACCCGGGTGAAGTCATTGCCGGAAAGCAAAGTTGAACCGGTCGGCAACACCGTCACCTCGTCGTCGTGACTGGTGAAGGCATCGAATACATCGGGTTTCCCCTCGTACAATGGATGAGCCCGGCCCGCCTCAGTGAGCGTGATCTCCCGGGCGATCCCCATCTCGCGGCCATTCGGATTCAATGCCACCTCACCGCCGGCCGCCACAACGGCAATCTGCGCCGCCCAGCAACTGCCAAACCCCGGTACGCCTTGTCGGAAACATTCCCTGACAAACTCAATCTGCGCCTCCACACCCGGTTCACCGGAGAACACGCAGGAACTGCATCCCGTCCATGCAACACCATCGTACTCGCGAATAGCCTCGCCCACCGGAAGGTCGACGCCCGGGTCCGCGGGAAAAATCACATCGCACACGGTTTCCTCCGGCGCGTTTTTGAGGAGCAAACTCACGTAAAGATCCGCCGCCACGCTCGCGCCCCCCGCCTGCAATTCCTCGCGGGCAGCCTGCGTGTAGCCGTCGATGATCAGAAATTTGGGAGCGGATGAGTTGGTCATGAATTCACCTGAGAAAATAATACAAGCCAATGGCGCTTGGCCAAACGAGGAGCGCACGCGGCTCGCGTGCGGTTTTTGGCGGCTCGCCACACGCCAGCGGCATATGCTCGCCTTCTCCATGCGAGAAAGGAACGACACGAAACCATATCACGGATGAAATGCATGCCGTTAAACCGCCGGTTGGGTGACTCCGATTTCCTCAAGCACTTCGCCCACCTTGGCCACGAGCTGGGTCATGTCCTCGGGGTGGACGTCGCCGATGCTGCCGATGCGAAAGCATTGCGCGTTGGACACTTTGCCGGGGTAGATGACGAACCGACGCGCCTTGAGTGCATCGTAAAATTTCTGGAACTCGAACCCCTCGGCTTCCGGGTAGTGGAACGACGTGATGATAGGGGACTGGATTTCGTCGCCAATGAGCGTGCGAAAACCAAGCGCGCGCATTCCCTCCACCATCGTTTTTTGGTTGGCGACATAGCGTGCGTGGCGCGCCTTCACCCCGCCCTCGGACTCGAGTTCGTCCAGCGCGCGTGCAAACGCGTTCACAACGTGCGTCGGTGAGGTGAACCGCCACTTGCCGCCCTTGGTCTCCATCTCGTGCCATTGGTGGTGAAGATCGAGACTGTGCGACCGGGCACGTCCCTTGGTCGACTCAAGCGAGGCACNATCGGCCACCACGAAACCAAACCCCGGCACGCCCTGAATACATTTGTTCGCNGAGGAAATGAGATAATGTGCGCCGGTCGATTCCATGCTCATNGGGATGCCGCCGAACGAAGACATCGCGTCGAGAATGAACTCCCGGCCATGCCGNCGAACCATCGCGCCNACTNCCTCCGCCGGGTTGAGCATGCCGGTGGTCGTTTCACAGTGTACCATTGCGACATGCGTGATCGCGAGGTCACCGGCCAAGATCTTTTCCGCCTGGCCAAGGTCGGTCGATTCGGTCTCCGCATGGCCAAGCTCGACGGTTTCGATGCCAAGCATATGTGCGATGGTCGTGATGCGTGCCCCGTAGGCGCCGTTGTTGAGTACGAGGAGCTTGCCGGTGGCGGGGACCACCGAGCCGATCACCGCCTCGACCGAGAATGTCCCGCTGCCCGGCATGAGCACCAAGGTGTGTGCGCCCAGATTGACATCATCGCGCACCGCCAACCGCACCAACCGCATGCGGATAAATTCGACGATGCTGTTGTAGTCGACGTCCCACGTGGAGTACTCCTGCATCATGGCGCTGCGAACCGTGCGCGTTGTGGACAACGGCCCGGGGGTCAGCAGCAGGTACTGCGTGTCTCGCTCGTTCACCATGGCAGGGAAAATGTCTTGGTCGTGGTCATGAACTTCATCGCCTCGATGACGCCCTCCTTGATGCCAAGCCCGGAATCCTTCACGCCGCCGAACGGCGAACATTCCATCCGGAAACCCGGCACCTGATTGACGTTGACCGCGCCGGTTTTCAATTCCTTGACCACACGGATGGCAGCCGCCATGTCGTTGGTCACCACGCCGGAGGACAGGCCAAAGTCGGATGAATTGGCCAACGCAATGGCGTCTTCGAGATCGCGCACCGGCATGATCGGCGCAAGCGGCCCGAACGATTCCTCGCAGACCATCTCGGCATCGCGCGGCACGTTGGCGATGATGGTCGGCTCGAGCTGAGCGCCGTTGCGATTGCCGCCGAGTAGCACTTCCGCCCCGGCGGCGACCGCCTTGTTGACCCGCTCCTCCAGCTCGATAGCGGCCGGCTCGTCGATGACGGTGCCGATACGGGTTGCCTCGTCGGCGGGATCGCCCACAGCAAACTCCCCGGCCTTGGCCACGAACCTGGCCGTGAACTCATCAAGCACCGCCTCCTCGACGAGGAGGCGCTTAACAGCGGTGCAGCGTTGGCCGGAGTTGCGGAAAGCCCCCTCGGTCGCCAGCGTTGCGGCGAGGTCGAGGTCGGCGTCACGCAGTACGATTAGCGGGGCGTTGCCTCCCAACTCGAGGCAAAGTTTCTTGTAGCCGGCGATGGTGGTGAGATGTTTGCCTGGGCCGGTGCCACCGGTAAAGGTAACCAAATCCACCCGCGGATCGCGCACCAGTGCCTCGGTGATCATTTTGCGATCTCCGACGAATGTGCTGAGCATGGCCTGTGGCAGGCCAGCCTCGTACAGCAGCTCAGTGAGGCGGATGGCTGTCAAAGGCGTCTTGCTGGACGGCTTGAGCAGCACCGGCACACCGGCAGCGATTGCCGGAGCCAGCTTGTGCGCCACCTGATTGAGCGGATGATTGAACGGCGTGATCGCGGCGACCAAGCTAAGCGGCTCGCGCAGCGTGAAAATCTTTCGCGCCGGCCCGTTCTTCGCGGCGTCGCAGGAGAAGATGCTCTCGTCGTCGCGCAACGCCTCGGCGGCGGCAAACTTGAACACCTCCTGCGCCCGGCCTACTTCGTAGCGGGTCTCGCGCATGCACAGGCCGGCCTCGAGTCGGATCAGGTTTGCAAACTCGTCCATGCGCTTGGCCAACAGTTCGCGGGCACGCATGAGGATTTCGTAGCGCTCGTTTTTGGTCGGAGGCTGCACTTGACCAAGCGCGGCGGCAATCGCCTGCTCGAGCTGCTCCGGGGTAATCTTCGGTAGCGTACCGGTAAGCGAACCGTCCCACGGGTAACGCACCTCGAGTGTGTCATCACTTTGCACCTGTTCGCCGGCAATGTAGCTTGGCCAAGCGAGAGGCAGTTGATCGGTGATGCTTGTCGCTTGGCTCATGATTGGATTCCGTTGCAGACGAAATCGAAAATGTCGAAATTCCGGGGATCGCCCTTGGCCAATGCGGCGTACCCGGCTTTGAGCGGCTCCGAGATGAGAAACGGCACCATCTCCTCGTAACGTCCGCCGTGCGAACGAAGCGTGTCCTCCAGCTTGCTGAGGTCGTGGTGTTCCGGCGTACGGCCGATCACCCAGTCGCGCGCGGACAGGACAAACAAGTCGCCAATCCGGTCGCCCGGCAGCTCGAGCTTGGCCATGGCCGACTCGCGTGTGTGCACCTCGGTGACGCCGTCCAGAGCAGCGATCCAGTCCGCCACGGCCCGTTCGTCCACGCCGTCCGGCAAGTAAACCGTCACCGCCGAGCCAAGCGCACCATGGTGCACGACGTAAGGGTCAGTGATCGGGCAGATAACACGGCAGCCTTCGCCGAACTCGCGAGCCAGCTCGGTCTCGAGAAAAATGACATTGGGCTCGCCGGCAGCGTTGCACTTGGCGTTCATGCCGTGGTCGGCGGTGATGCCCACGACCGCGCCGAGATCAAGCAACCGGCCCACCTCGGTGTCGATGCCACGATAAAACTCGCGCGACTCGGGAGCCTCCGGCGCGTACTTGTGCTGCATGTAGTCGGTGAGGGACAGGTAAAGAAAATCGGCCCTGCCGGCGGCGAGAAGCTCCACCCCGACACGCAGCGCGTACAGGCTGGCCTCGCCGGAGTAGATCGACGGCTTTGGGCCGGCGAGCGTCTCGATGTCGTCGATGCCGTTCACCTCTGTGCTCACCTCATCGGCCTTCTCGGAGGAGACGGCAATGCCATCCATGCCCTTCGAGAGCAACTCGCGCAGCTTGTCCTTGGCAGTGACCATAGCGACCTTGCGGCCGGCAGCCGAGGCGGCGGCGAGGATGGTATCGTTGCGCAGGAAGCGGGAGGAAT
>PBVL01000012.1 GCA_002728675.1 Gammaproteobacteria bacterium | reverse complement strand
CAATGGACTTTGAACACTCATTAGCTTCGGGCTTGAGGCCCGGATGAACAACCTACTGACAGATCACATCTAGGCTGCAAGTGCAGCCAAAAAGTGCCGGCGTTGCCGGCGTCTGGCTCGCTAGGTCGACGTTGAGTCGACGATGCATTCAATACGGCGCGGGCCCGCGGATGGATGACCGGGGAAGCAAAATGTTGAGTTTCCGCCCTCATCGTCGGGCGCCATCCGCGCCCGCGTTGCAGACATGGCTTCCCGATGCGGGACACATTCACCGCAGACGGATGTCTGTCTTCCCCGGCAGATGCAGATTGGGTTGATGCTGCAGGTGGGGACGCCGGGTATGCGTCCGGCGATCGAAGCCTGGGCTCGATACGGGCGGGAGGGAGGGCGGACGTGGCCGCCGCGCGCGGGAAATGGACGACGCGTTGAACGGCCGGCGCGTCAGACGCTGGCCACGGGAAGCGCGCGCTTCAGTCTGCGCCCGCGGCCGCGCCGCCGAAGCTGTTGCCGGTCGTCGACGTGCCCGTCCGGCCAATGTGCATACGTGAAGCCAGTTCTTCCTCACAGGAGAGCATCGGCTCACCCTCGACGATGCGCGACGCGCCGCCGTCGAGTCCGGTCAGGGGTTGTCCGACGATGGTCGTCCGGTAGAGCTGTCGTTCCGTCTCGGCGGAATAGATGTCGGTCGGGGCACGGTGCGTCGTGGATCGTTCGTCCCACACCACGAGGTCGCCTTCGTCCCAGACGTGCCGAATCGTGTACTCGACCGAGTGTTCCCAGATCTTGTGTAGCAGCGCGGTGCTGTCTTCGGTATCGAGCCCCACGATGAACTTCAGGAAACCCGGCGAGTTGAAGAGAATCTTCTCGCCGGTATCCGGGTGCACCGCGACGAGTGGGTGGTGGCTGATCATCCTCCTGCTCGCAATGGAATCGCCGGCTTCCGAGCCTTTGGTCTTGCCGAACTTGTACTCGTGTTCCGCGTACAGATCGGCGACCTGCTGTTTGGTGGTGTCATCGAGAGTTTCGTAGGCCG
The DNA here is from genome assembly GCA_002728675.1 of Gammaproteobacteria bacterium. GTDB lineage: Bacteria > Pseudomonadota > Gammaproteobacteria > Pseudomonadales > Azotimanducaceae. Next base: position 11,514 of record PBVL01000012.1, on the reverse strand, counting down.
CCGCCAGATTGCCGAAGTTGGTATCCCCGACACCCTGTGGGATGAGGTCACCGCGGAGCATGCCGATGCTGGGAGGATTCACGCAGGCCGTGATGTCACAGTGGTATCCGGTCCAGGGATGGGTCGTCGCGTTCGCCTCGTAGCGCTCCATGTCTCTGGGCTTCGATTTCGGTCCCTGGTAGACGGAGAAGATCTCGGGATAGTTCTCCACGTGACCAAACACGGTGTGACCGATGGTCGGTGCGCCGATGTTCGGCGACGCCTCGCTCAGTTCATAGGTGAAGCGGACCTGCTCGGCGTGAGTCAGCCCGATTTTTTTGAAAACCAGGACCTTGTGACGAATCAGCGCGTCGTACACCGCAGCGATCTGTTCCGGGCTCAGCGGATTGCTGAGGTCGACGCCGTCCACTTCGACGCCGAGGTTCTCGGAGATGGTGGTCAGTCTGATCAGCCCTGCAGCTTCAGCTGCTTCGAGGCGGGCGTCGATCTCGGCGGGGCTGCCGAGGGTTGGTTCGATGCTGGCTGGTTGCATGCTGAATCCTCCTCTGCGTGCAGGGAATCTAGCATGTGCGGCCGTTTGGCTGAAACCTGCGCCGGCGTCGCGGGCGCGTTGTCGCGGAAGGCGGTCCCCTGCTGGCGAACCGGTTTGCGGATGTGGATGGTCCGTCACGGTCGAGACGGTCACCCCGGTTCGAAGCGGTGATCCGGCGCCGGTTGCAGGTTGCGCGTCGCGGTCCGGAACGGCCCTGGGCGGAGTCGGGTGCCGGAGCAGACGAAGGCCATCGGTGGGTTGGGGAAGGTTTGGGCGGAGACCAGCGCGCCCGGCCCGCCGGAGAAATGGCGTGAACGGGGGCGCTACGGGCGAGGGTCCGCTCGCCCGTGTATCGGAGACGGATTACATGTTGACGCGCATCTGCCCGAGGAAGTCGCGCTTGCCGAGCGGTGCGCCGAGGTGGCGCAGAATGTCGTAGGTGGTGGTCGCGTGGAAGTAGAAGTTCGGCAGTGAGAACGACTGAATGAACCCTTCGTTCCTGAAAGGGATCGCGTTGTTGCCAAGCCTGAAGACCATGTCGCCACCTTCCAGGGCGTTGACCTCGTCTTCGCTCAGTGCGCTCAGTTTCTCCGCCGCGTCACCGATCAGGCCGGCCAACGAGGCGTAGTTCATGCCGTCGGACGCCGGCGGAGGCGAGAACTCTCCCGCCTTGCAGCCTTCGATCGCCCCGAGCGAGTGATGCGCCGTCGAGACAACCTGAAAGCGGAACGGGAGCATGTCGTCGCGAAGCCTGGTCTCGACCACCTCGGCCAGATCGATGCCTTCGGCCTCGCAGTACTCGCGGCCTTTGGCGAGGACCGCGCTGGTCGAGTTCAGGATTTGCAGGTAGGACCGGACGCTGATGTCGTATAGGGAAATCGCCATGAAATGACTCTCCGTGCGCAGTTGCAGATTGAATGGCGCGGCGAGTCTAGCACCCTGTTGGGGCGATGCGGTTGCGGCGGTGACCTACCGGCGGCGCAGACGCGCGAGCAGCATCAAGCCCGCGCCCATGAGGAGCATCATCGGCGCCGGGGTCGGCACGTTGGCTGGCGTCAGGCTGAAGGCGAGGTTGTCGATCCACAGGGCGTCACCCGGAGACGCGATGATCTCGATCGCCTTGATGTCCGCAGTCGCGCGGGAGAAGCCGACGTAGTCAGCCCCAGGGCCGCCAGTCGGGAAGAGGGCGTCCGGGGAGGTCGTTTCGAGTACGTTGAAGTCGTTGTCGATTGCCCGAATCATGCTGTCCGAGGCCTCGAAGTTCGGGTCGAAGAGCCCGAANCCGACCTGTGCCACAGGCGTGGCAAAAATGATCGTGAAGTTCGGCAAGCTCGAGTTCGAATCGGGTATGCCGAGTGCNGTGCCCGAGACGTNGTCGGGGNAGGTGATGCTCGCNCCGAAGCTGTCGGTGTCGATCGCGTGGTCGGCGTTGGTGATGACCACGGTGCCAATGGACGNNGCGAANAGCAGCGGACCCGTCACCGGGTTTGTGATGCCCNTGAAGTCGATCAGATCGGTCGGCGCGTCGAGTTGACCNGGTTCGGTGATCGGTANCNCTGAGGCCGTTGCGGAGAGNAGAGCGAGGGCNGCGGGTGCAATNAGACTGCGGACGAAACGAACCTTGGTGACACTTTGGAAATAGGACTGATGTAGACGGCTGAGGCATAAAGCGGGCCAATCAGTTGAAACTTATGTTTTTCAAAGGGTTAGCGGGAGTCCGGTCGTCTGCTTGGGATGGCCGTGTAAAACGCGAAGGTTACGAGAACAGCCACGCAACGTAGTTTCCGCATGCTCCTCCCTCTGCTGCGATGCCCGCATGCCCGCACGGGCTCCTCCCAGCTTACGCCCGGGGTTGGCCCTCCTCAACGATTTCAGACACAGACATGACTCCGGCGTCAGTCCCGATTCCGAAAATGAATTGGTCGCTGGGCGCACCGTGATGCATATTGGTTGTCCGGCTTCGTGGGTCCGGGCTTGCGGCTTGCCCGCAGCCGCTCATCGACGCGACCAGCAATCTGAAGGGGTGCAATTTGACTTACGACATCATCATCCGGGGCGGCTCCATCGTTGATGGCAGCGGCGCCGAGCCTTACGAAGGCGACATTGCGATCACCGATGGCAGGATCGTTGCGGTCGGCAGCGTGGAAGGCGACGCTGCAGAAGTGATCGACGCAACCGGCAAAATGGTCACGCCCGGTTTCATCGACCTCCACACCCACCTCGACGCACAAATGGGCTGGGATCCGGACATGACGCCGGTGAGCTGGCATGGCGTGACGACCGCGCTGATCGGCAACTGCGGCATGACCTTCGCGCCCTGCCGCCCGGAGCACCAGGAACTGCTCGCGGGCATGATGGAAACCGTTGAGGACATCCCCAAGCAGGCGATCCTCGGCGGGCTCGCCTGGGACTGGGAGCACTACGGCGAATACCTCGACTCCATTGATCGCCTTGGCACTGCGGTCAATGTCGCGGGTCTCGTTGGCCACGCGGCGGTGAGGTACTACGTGATGGGGGATCGGTCGTTTGCTGAGGACGCAAGCGCCGAAGAACTCGAACAGATGGCGGATATCGTGTCGAAGTCGATCGACTCCGGTGCGTTCGGGTTCTCGACGAATCGTTTCGCGCCGCACAAGGCGCCTGACGGTCGCTCGATCCCGGGCACCTTCGCCAAATCTGAAGAACTCGAGAAGATCGCCAGCGTGGTCGGGCCGAAGGACGCGCTCATGCAGGCGGTCGGCGCCGACTTCGACATCCTGAAGGCAATTGCGGATACCGCGAACAACCGCGTGCTGTTCAGCTATGGCACACAGCCGGAAGATGGCGCCGGTGAGCGGTCTGCGGCAGCTCTGGACGAGCTTGCGCAGGGCCGTAATGTCAACGCCATCTCTCACGTGCGTGGCTCGGGCTACATGTTCGGGCTCCAGTCCGGTCTGCCAGTTGCGGGCGCGAAGTGGCGCGAAGTGGCGAAGCTCGACTTCGACGGCCGTCTTGCCGCGATCAACGATGATGCGATCGTGGCCGAGCTGATCGAAGAGGCAAAACAGCCGAAGTCCACCGGCATCCCGATGGAACGTACGTTCTTCCTTGGTGCGGGCGACACTCCGGACTACGAGAACAATGTGTCCCTCGCCGAACAGGCTGAGCAGGCAGGCGAGCACTGGGCGGAAACGTTCGTTCGTCTGACCCGCGAAACGTCAGGCCTCGCGCTGTTCAACTTCCGCATGTTCTCGTCCAGCCTCGAGCAGCAGGCGGGGCTCTTCAAGAGCAAGAACCTGTACCCGGGTCTCGGTGACGCGGGCGCACACGTCTCGCAGATCATGGATGCGGGTTGGTCCTCGTTCATGCTGTCGTACTGGTGGCGCAAGACGGGCTACTACACGATGGGCGAAGTGATCGAGCGGATGACGTCCGGTCCCGCGAAAGTGATTGGTCTCGACGACCGCGGGCTTATCAGGGAAGGCATGCGGGCCGACGTCAACGTCTTCGACGCTGACAAGGTTGCCGAGCTGCAACCGGAATTGGTGCACGACTTCCCGGGTGGCGCACCGCGCTACATCCAGAAGTCGACCGGATTCGATGCAACGATCGTGAACGGTGTCGTCAGTGTCCGTGAGGGCGAACTCACCGGTGTTCGTGCAGGCAAGGTCCTGCGCCACGGCACCGACGGGGCAACCGCTCTGGCAGCCGGCGCCTGACGCCGGCAGACCGGTCAGCCGTGAGGTTGATCGGTCTACCCGCCGCCTCATGCGGCGGCGACGAATGATGAAAGGCGGTTTCCCCCCGCCTTTTTTTCGTTTCACGCCCCATGGAGGGTGCCACTTGCAGCGCTGGTTATCGGAAACGCACGGCTCTGGCCGTTTGAATGCCCCTCGTCCGGCTCCGGGTGGCGACACCGTATGAGTGTGTACGACACGCCCTGCGTCCACATCTGTGCCGTCGATCAAAACCACGTCTGCATCGGCTGCCATCTGACCCTGCAGGAGATGGTGCGGTGGCCCAAAGCGGATGAGCGTGAAAGGGAGGAGATTCTCGCGCGGGCCGAGAAGCGGCGCGAGGAATCGGACTGGGAGTGAGCCGCCCTGCGAGGGCGAGGGTGCGCTCCGGTCTCGCTCACAATGACGCGCACGGTTTCTGATCGAGGCGCAGCCTCTCCGCCTGTCTGATCAGCCCGGTGGCTCACGGTCGCAACGCCGCCCCCATACTCGCTAAGCTTGGGTGTTTTCGGAGAAGGACTCCATGGCACCGGCAGGCACAGTCAACGTATTGCTCGTTTCGGCCCGGGACGGCTGGGCGGATCGGGTGCGCGCGGTCGACCCGGACCGTCTTCTCGTGCACGAGGTGTCTGGTGCAGACCTGGCTGAGGAAGGCGATACGCTGTATCCGTCCCGGTGGCCGAAGCGCGGCCCGTCAGGGAGTGGGGCAGATGCCGGCCGGTTGTTGCGGGAGGCCGAGGTCATCCTGCTGGGGCTGCCCTATCCGTCGCGGCTCTACACGCGGACCGGGCGTCTTGGCTGGGTGCACCATCCCAACGCCGGCGCGTCCAATCTCTGGGACTCTGACCTCTGGGGGGCGCCGGTCACCGTGACGTCATCCCGGGGCTCGAATTACGCGTTGCCCATCGCCGAAACGGTGCTGGCGGGGGCGATGACGCTCGCACGGGGACTGCACATTCGGACCATGCGACGCGCTGACTTTGCCGGCAACGTCGTCCTGTCCGGCAAGACCATGGGCATCGTGGGGCTGGGAGGGATCGGCGGTCACGTGGCGCGGATGGCAAAGGGCATGGGGATGTCCGTCCTGGCCTCGCGGCTCTCGGCAACAGATCGGATGCGGAATGTGGGGCCCGTCGACGAGGTGTTGCCGGCTTCGCTGCTCCACGAACTGCTCGGGCGCTCCGATGTTGTCGCGATCTGCGTGATGTTGACGAAGCAGACCGAAGAGCTCTTTGACGCAGACGCCTTTGCCGCGATGAAGCCCGGTGCGATCCTGGTCAATGTTGCCCGTGGTGAGGTGGTTGACGAACACGCGCTCATGGCGTCCCTCGAAGCGGGTCGTCTGGGTGGCGCCTATCTCGACGTGTATGCGGGGGAACTGCATGGAGAACCACCCCCTGACCGGCTGCTGACGCATCCGGCCGTCATCATGACTCCGCACATCTCGGGCGTTGCTGATGAGACAGGTGCGGTTGGCTTCGATCTGTTCCTCGAGTATCTGCGGGACTACCTCGCCGGGAAGCCGCTCGACAACGTGATCGACTGGGATCGCGGCTATTGACCGTCCCGGTCTGACGAGTCCGCTGCACCGTTCCCGAGCGCCGTGCGGAACCCGGGATACTTCGGCTGATCGATCGCGATCTGATTGGTGACACTCGTGCGCAAATAGTCAATGAGGGCGTCGTCGGCAAGCGGTCGATCGCCGCGGAGTTGGTGGACGAGCGCCCATTTCAGCTCGCCCAGATCGCCGGAGCGACCAAGAAGGTCCGTTAGCGCAACGGCTTCCCACGCGCGCAACGCGTCGCCGGTTGCTGCTTCCCTCAGCGCAATGTCCAGCGTATTGGCGGCAACCCGGGCCAGGAAGTTCACCCGGCCGCCGGTATCCGCCATGACGTCCTCGCGGAGGAAGTCGCGGACCGAGGTGAGCAGTTCACGCGCCTCGGGCATCTCCCACGATCGCGGCGGGGCTTCGACCATCGGGGTGTGAGGCCCCGGGATGATGAGATTGACGCAGTCGATCTGGCATTCCGAGGTGCGTCGGCCGACCGCGGCGCGCTCGACCGATTTGTCCGGACCGTTCCGGTAGTGGTCGGCGAAGGTCAGACAGCCGACCGACCACCAGAAGGAACCAAACACTTCCCAGAAGTGCACGTGTGCCGGGTCGACCGTGATGCCGCTCGTTTCTTCATAGCCACGAAAGAAGTCGTCGTACTCGCCGAAACCGCCCACGGGTCCGGTACCGCCAAACCGCCATGAGTTGGTGCTGATCCAGCCAAGATCGCGCATCGGGTCGCCGATGTGCGACACCTCCCAGTCCAGCACCGCGGTGATGCCGTCGCTGTCGACCAGGAAGTTGCCGTTCCTGAAATCGTTGTGAACAAGCGTGCGTCGGGGGTTTTCGGGGAGGTTTTCGAGCAACCAGCGCGCCGTGTAGTCGATCATCGGTTGCGGCGTGTCGTAGCCCTGATAGCGCTCCCACATCTCGCGCACGAACGCTTCCGGGTCCATTTCGCCAAGGCGGCCGCGCAGGCCGTGGGCGTCGATGTCGATGCTGTGAATCCGTGCGAGCGCGACGCCGCAGTCGTAGGCGAGGTGTGTCCGGAGTTCGGCAAACTCGGGCAGGCGGTTGATGCGACTCCCCAGCGCTTCGCCTTCGATCCACTCCATGATGAACCCGAGACCGATGCCGTCGCCCGGTTCCAGGACGTGGAAGACCTCGGGCTCAGGAACCCCCGCTGATCTCGCCGCGCGCATGAGTTCCGCTTCGACGTCGAGGCCCGGATTCTCCGCGGTCGTTTCCGGCGGCAGGCCGCCCGGCGAGCGGCGCATCGCAAACGCCATCGGTCCGTCGGGGCCCTCGGCCTCGATCCGGTAGGTCTCCTGGCTCGCGCCCCCCGTCAGGCGCCGCACGCTGCTGAACGTGATTCCGGGCATGACACGCGTCTCGACGACCCGGCGTACGCAGTCGGTGAAGTCCGAGTCGTGTGCCGCGTCGGCCATCCGTCAGCGGGACTCGCGCACACCTTTCGGCGCGCGCTGCTTCATGAAACCGAACATGTAGCCCGCGATGCGCCGCATCTGGATTTCCTCCGAGCCTTCCGTGATCCGGTAGCGCCGGTGATGCCGGTAGATGTGCTCGAACGGCTTGTGCCGCGAGTAGCCCCATCCGCCGTGCACCTGCATCGCCCGGTCGGCCGCGTCGCAGCAGAGCCGGTTGCCGATGTAGTTGCACATCGACACCTTGTCCGAGACCTGAAAGTTGCCGTAGGTGTCCATCTGCCAGGCGGTCTTGTGGATGAGCGCGCGGAGCATCTCGGCCTGCGAATTGAGTTCGACGAGCGGGAACTGAATTGCCTGGTTCGTGGCGAGCGGTTTGCCGAACGGTGCGCGTTCCCGGGCGTAGGCGACCGACTCGTTGATACAGAACTGAGCTGCACCGAGACTCGAGGCCGCCTGACGAATGCGGTTCTCGTTGAAGAAGTGCTGCACAACCTGCAGGCCGCCACCTTCGCCGCCGAAAATTGCGTCATGGGGGACGTAGACATTGTCGAGGGTCACGTGGCCATGATCAGTCGGCATGTTGAACGTCCACAGGAACTCATCCACCGTGAACCCTTCAGCGTCGGTGGGCACGAGAAACGCCGTGATGCCGTCACCGTCCCCCGCCTTGCCGGAGGTGCGCGCGAGAATCATGTCGTATGCGGCCGTGTGGATGCCCGTGTTCCACGTTTTCTCGCCTTTGATGATCCAACCGTCGCCGTCCCGTACTGCGGTTGTCTCCATGTGCGTCGCGTCCGAGCCATGGTCCGGCTCGGTGATGCCGAAGGCGAAACCCCGTTTGCCTTCGAGCAGGAGCGGCACCCACTCGGCCTTCTGCTCTTCTGTTCCGTACGCAAGCATCAGCAGGACACCAACATTGTTGGCGACAATGGAGTGTTCGTTCTGCAGATCGTTGTGCAGCCCCAGACCTTTTGCGGCGAGATGTTCGCGAATGATCGCCATGCCCAGGTTCGAGCCTTCCTGACCGCCGTGCTCTTTCGGGATGGGGTAGCGGTAGTGGCCGGCGGCGTCGGCGCGGCGCCGCGCTTCCGCGAGCAGCGCTTCCCACTCCTCGTTCGGCAGTCCGCCGCGGTCCCAGTCGGTGCGCGCGTCTTCGCGCCGATGGTCGAAGAAGCGGATGTTGTCATTTTCGTTCTCGAGCGGCCTGATCTCACGCTCGATGAAGTCGTCCAGGACGCCGAGGTAGTCGGTCAGCTCTTTGGGTATGTCGAAATCCATGAGTGCTCTCTTCCGCCCNCGGACGGNGGCTGGTGAAGCCAACCTGGTGGGTGGCGGTTCGCCGGGTCGATCCCGGTCGCTGGCGACGCCGACCGGGTCAGCCGGCGATGGTCGTCTGCAGATCCACGAACGCTTTGTAGTGTCCACCAAGCGCGATCAGTTCATTGTGACTGCCCTGCTCGCGAATCCGGCCATCTTCCATGAAGACAATCTTGTCCGCGTGCGCGATGGTCGAAAGGCGGTGCGCGATGATAATGACGAGGCGATCCTTGGCCGCTTCGTGCAGGGATTGAACCAGGTATTGCTCGGTTTCCGGGTCGAGCGCGGACGTTGGCTCGTCGAGGATCAGGATTCGTGACTCACGCAACAGACCACGTGCGATTGCAATGCGTTGCTTCTGGCCGACCGACAGCCGACTGCTCGTTGAACCCCCGAGGGTCGTGTCATACCCCTCCGGCAGTGACTGGATGAAATCGTGGATGCCCGCGGTGCGCGCCCCCTGCTCGACTTCTTCCTGCGATGCGTCCAGTTTGCCGTAGCGAATGTTGTCGCGGATCGAATCCGAGAACAGCTGCGTTTCCTGGAAGACGTAGGTGACCTGGTCGCGCAGGCTTTCGAGCCTGAGCGTGTCCACCGGGTGGCCGTCGATGGTGATCATGCCTTCGCTCGCCTGGTGAAACCGCGGCACGAGATACGCAAGACTCGTCTTGCCGGCCCCGGTCGGTCCGACAAGGGCCACGATCTGACCGACGTTGGCTTCGAGGCTGATCCCGTCCAGCGCGCGCCGGCCGTCCGGGTACACGAGGCCGACGTTCGAGAGTTTGATGCCGTCCCGAATCGGCGGCAGGTTGATATCGCCGAGGTCGTCTTCCTTCGCGAGGTCGAGCATTGCAAACACCCGACGCATGGCCGCAACGTTGTCCTGCAGTCGCACCCACAGGATCGACAGCGACATGGCGGGTCCGCGCAGGTAGCCGAAGTAAACCCAGAGTGCCGCGAGGTCGCCGGGCGTCAGGTGACCGTCGATCACCAGCGAGAGAACAAACAGGAGGAACGCGAGTTCGGCAAGTTTACCGACGACAGCGCCAACCTGGCCGATGAAGAACCACATGAGCGCAACCGACCGGAACCGTGCGAACGACTCGGCACTGTCACCCTCGAAACGGGACTTTTCGTGCTTGTTGCCGCCGAGGCTCTGGACCGCGAGCACGTTGTCCATGCCTTCTTCGATCGTGCTCGTGGTCAGCGCCCCGGCAACACGGGCAGCCTGGCCGCGGCGCCGCACGGTCCGGGAGAACAGGGTCGAGATGACGAAGTAGATGGGCAGAATCGCCATCGTCATTAGGTAGATCTCGGGGTGGTCGGGATACGCACTGCGGACGGTGATCATGGCCTGGATCCACAGCAGGATCGACATGATCGGCGTATGCGTCAGTTCGTAGAAGATCTCGTTGATCTGGGGCGCGTCGTACATGACCCGATAGATCGAGTCGCCGATGCGCTGGTCTTCGAGTTGGGTCATCGACAGGGCGCCGATGCGGGCGAAAATCTGCGAGCGCAGCGTGTGGTTGAGCGACTGCACGAGGCGTGTCGAGAGGATGAACTCAACCAGCCCGTAGATGCCGCTCGCCGTGCTGTGGCCGCCGTGGATCTTGTTTTCGGTCTGGGTCGCGTAGTCGTGGCCCTGGGCGAGGCCCGCTTCGACTTCGTCTTCGTAGCCGGTGGTGTAGGACCCGATTGTGATGACGAGGGTCATCCCGATCGCGGCGAGCACGAAGAGAATTTCCAGCGTGCTGTAACCCTGCATCATCTCGATCAGCGGCCACATGTAGTCCGGGTAGCCCTTTGCGTCAGCGAGGGGGCGCCCCAGGATGACGTGATCGGTCAGGATCTTGACCGGCCAAGGGATGAGCGCCAGCGGCAGGGCATACGAGCCCAGTTTCATCAGGAACTTCGCGATGTAGCGCCATTTGAAATAGCGCACGTACATGAAGCTGCGGCCGAGAATCCGCGCCGCTTCGGCGTAGTCGATATCCGTATGTGTATCGATGCCGCTGACGCGCGATTCCTGATCGGTCCTGGGGCCGTCCGTGCGCGGCGCGGTGTCGTGTGCGGTGTCGGTCATCGGCTGCTAGCGTTGTGTCGTGGTATCGGTCAGGTTGGCTTCGGCTTCTACAAACGCGCGATACCGGCCGCCTTCGCGTTGCATGAGTTCATCGTGGTTGCCCGATTCGATGACCCGCCCCTGGTCGATGTACAGAATGTTGTCTGCCCGTCTGATCGTCGAGATCCGGTGGGTGATCAGGAAGATGGCGCGGCGCTGCCCGGACCCTGACCCTGAACTCCACTCCGCAAGGTTCTGCATGACCTGGTGTTCCGTCGCGGCGTCCAGCGCTGCCGTGGGCTCGTCCAGGACCAGAATCGGCGTATCCCGCACCACCGCGCGGGCGATGGACAGGCGCTGTCGCTGGCCCGTCGAGAGTTTGCCGCCCCGGTCGGACAACACCGTATCGATCCCGTGCGGCAGTCCGTTCACGTAGTCGTCCATCGCGGAAACCGTCACCGCGCGTCGAATCTGCGCGTCGGTCGCGCCGGGCGCGGAGTAACAGATGTTGTCACGCACGGACATTGCGAACAGCACGTTTTCCTGGAGCGCAATCGCGATGTTGGAACGCAGGCTGTCGACCGTCATGTCACGGATGTCGACGCCGTCAATCGAAATGCTGCCGCGACTCGGATCGAACAGCCGCAGCAGCAGGGCCATCGTGGTGCTCTTGCCGGACCCGGTCGGCCCGATGATGGCGGTAATGGTGCGAGGCTTGGCGGAGAAACTGACGCCGTCCAGCACGGGGCGCGATTCCTCATAGCCGAAGGTCACGTCGTCAAAGCTGATCTCTCTGGCGAACCCCTGCATCGGTTTGGCGTCTGCGCGGTCCTGGACGTCCGGTTCGATGTCGAGGATGTCGAACACGCGCCGCAGTCCCATCG